>JBDWQX010000096.1:0-10299 GCA_039986395.1 Cyclobacteriaceae bacterium | reverse complement strand
TGCATCAATAGTTGCGCTCAAACTATATTTTCCATCTGCTCCTATTTCAACGGTGTCGATGGATATTGCTCCTTGCTCACCAATCCGCTCTAAACTCACCCATCCATCCTCGACCACTTGATCAACCGTGCCGATAATTTTCATTCCTGATGCGGACTCATTTGATCCACATCCTGCTAGTGCGGCAATTGTCAAAATCAAAAAACCTTTTAGCAAAACCTTCATTTCTTTTCCGTTTTTATCCTTACGCCTTTTTCTCAAAATTAGTTCAAATAGGTCAGCTCACGAGTTCTTTGCCAACCCGAAGCGCCTCCTCTAGTCCGCTGGGGTCCTTCCCGCCTGCAGTAGCATAGAAGGGCTGTCCCCCACCCCCACCTTTGATCGAAGTGGCCATCTTTCGAATTATCTCATTGGCATTCATACCTTCCTTCACAAGACCCTCGTCCAGCATCACGGTTAGCATTGGTTTCTCGTCAATCTTCGCAGCAACCAATAGCACCAAGTTCTCCACTTCTCTTTTCAAATCGAAAGCAACCTGCTTTAGGCTGTCAGCTGATGGAAACTCTCCTGAATAGAAAATCAGGCTCTTGCCATTTGTCCTCGAAACAGATTCAAGCATAGTTTTCTTGAGTTGAGTTGCTTGTTGCTGGTTCAGTTTTTCCAGTTTCTTTAACGCAGATTGATTCTCAGCAACTAAACTCTCCACCGTCTTCTTTAGATCTTTTGGATGCTTCAGTATCTCTTCCACGTCAGAAAGTAGGTTCGTCTTAACTCTATTGTACTTTTCGGCACCTAGTGCGGTTACTGCCTCAATCCTTCGTACACCAGTAGCAATGGATGACTCGCTTACAATCTTGAGCAACCCAATGCTTCCCGTTCTTTTTACGTGAGTGCCTCCGCACAATTCAACAGAGTACTCAGGGTCAAACGTAATTACCCGTACAAAATCACCATATTTTTCGCCGAAAAGTGCCATTGCTCCCAATTCCTTAGCTTCCTCGATTGGAACATTCAATCTCTCATCGAGTTCAATGTTTTCTCTAATCTTCTCGTTTGCAATTCTCTCTATCTCAGTCAACTCCTCGTCAGACACTTTTGAGAAATGAGAAAAATCGAATCGAAGCATCTTATCATTCACCATCGATCCTTTTTGCTGCACATGATCTCCAAGGACTTTGCGCAAAGCAGCATGCAGTAGATGCGTCGCAGAATGATTATTCTCTGTAAGAAGTCTGCGCTTGTTGCTTATTACCGCGTATACATTCCCCTTAATTTCTTTAGGTAGCTTTTTCACGAAATGAACAATAAGGTCGTTTTCTTTTTTGGTGTCTAAGACCTCAATTTTCTCATCCCCAAATTGCATGTACCCAGTATCACCAACCTGGCCTCCACTTTCGGCATAAAATGGCGTTTCACCGAGCACAACCTGGTAAAGGGTGCTGTCTTTTTGTTTGACTTCTCTGTATCTAAGCACCTGTGTTGTACACTCAAAATGTTGATATCCAACAAAAGTCGAATCATCTCCATCGTGCACGGTTATCCAGTCTCCGGTAGATTGCTTCCCAGCACTTTTAGATCTGTTCTTTTGAATCTCCATCTCTTTCAAAAATCCCGATTCATCTACTCTCATGTTGTTCTCTCGAGCAATCAAAGCCGTTAAATCAAGTGGGAAACCAAAGGTGTCATATAGTTCAAAAGCAGTAGACCCGTCTATTTCCTGCACGTCTTTACCTGTCAGAGTATCCAGTTTTTTCAGTCCGTTATCGAGTGTTCTAAGAAAGGAGATTTCCTCCTCCATTATCACCTTTGCAATGAAATCGTGCTGTTGTTTGAGCTCTGGGAATACTTCATCAAATTGATCAACCAGAACTGCTAGTAGCTCATACAGAAATGGCTCTTTGAAGTTCAGAAAGGTGTAACCATAACGTACCGCTCTTCTCAAAATCCGGCGAATAACATATCCAGCTTTATTATTACTTGGCAGCTGTCCATCAGCAATCGTAAATGCGATCGCTCTTATGTGGTCGGAAATAACTCGAATTGCAATATCCGTTTTCTCATTTTTTCCATACTCGACGGCACCGCGTTTCGCTACCCATTGAATTAAGGGCTGGAAGACGTCCGTATCATAATTGGACTCCTTTTGCTGAACTGCCATAGCAAGTCGTTCAAAGCCCATTCCAGTATCTACATGCTTGTTTGGAAGGTTTTCGAGTGTTCCATTTGCTAGTCTATTGAACTGGATAAAAACCAAATTCCATATTTCGACCACCTGAGGATGATCCATATTCACCAAATCCTTCCCTGGCACTTTTTCAACTTCCCTTTGCGGTCTTAAATCAATATGTAGTTCGGAGCAGGGCCCGCAGGGTCCAGTTTCGCCCATTTCCCAAAAATTGTCCTTTTTCGACCCGTTGAGAATTCTCTCTTGGGGTAGATGTTTTGCCCAAAAATTCTTAGCCTCCGAGTCGGGTTCAAGATTTTCATTCCGATCTCCCTCAAATATGGTGGCGTAGAACCTATCTTCTGGTAAACCAAATTTCTCTGTCAAAAGCTCCCACGCCCAGGTTATCGCTTCCTCTTTGAAATAATCCCCAAAGGACCAATTACCCAGCATTTCAAACATGGTGTGGTGATAGGTATCAATCCCCACTTCCTCGAGATCATTGTGCTTTCCTGACACTCTAAGGCACTTTTGAGTGTCTGTTACCCGCTTATTCTCGGCATTTTTTGTACCTAGGAAAAAATCTTTAAACTGATTCATCCCTGCATTCGTAAACATCAGGGTGGGATCGTTTTGAACAACAATAGGTGCTGACGGAAGAATCTTATGTGATTTTTCCTCGAAAAATTCTAGAAATGCTTTTCGGATTGATTTTGAATCCATTTTGACTCTGAGATATAGGAATTTTAATGTAAAATCTTAGGATTATGAAAAAAGCTTAAATAATCATAAATTGCAGTCGCGGAAACGCGATTGCCAACTAATTAGTAAACGTTTAGCAAAATTACATAATTACCCTATCACCCGATGGCAAAGATTAAGTACTACTACGACACCGAATCGTGTCGTTATGAAAGGATACGAGTTAGCTCCTGGGATATCATCTTAAATCTCCTTGGATTCTTGGTTGTTTCCGCAATTATCGGCGTTGGGATCTTCCTTGCTGCTGATCACTACTTCGAGTCTCCAACCAAAGCAGCCCTCAGAAAAGAGAACGACGAACTACGACTTTACTATGACCTCATTCAAAAGGACATGAGTGAGTCCAATCAAATGCTTGGTGTTCTTCAGGAAAGAGATGACGATATCTACCGTGTTGTATTTGGTGTCGAGCCTATCCCTGATGAAATAAGAACTGCTGGTATTGGGGGATCTAATAGATATCGTGAGCTTTTAGAAAAAGGGCTTGAAAGAGAAGAGTTGATCATTAACAACATGAAACGTATGGATGCTTTGAAGAAGCAGATGTACATACAGACTAAGTCATACGATGAAATAATGGCCATGGCGGAAATGAAAGAAGAAAATCTTGCCAGCCTTCCGGCAATTCAGCCTGTTTCTAATATCGAACTCAAGAGGCTTGCTTCTGGATACGGATATCGAATCCACCCCATATACAAGGTAAATAAGATGCATTGGGGTACAGACTTCTCAATCAAAACTGGAACTCCGGTGTATGCCACGGGAGATGGCGTAATCAGATGGACGCGTTCAGACTTTGGGGGATACGGAAAGCAGATTGAAATCAATCATGGCTTTGGCTATCGAACCAAGTATGCACACCTAAGTGAATTTATCGTGAAGAAAGGACAAAAAGTGAAGCGTGGAGAATTGATTGGATACTCAGGTAATACGGGTGGATCAACTGCTCCTCATTTGCATTACGAGGTGATAAAAGATGGCAAAAAGGTAAATCCGGTGAACTTCTTCTACAAGGATGTTACTGATGAAGAATACGCAGAAATTTTACGGTTATCCTCACTTGAAAATCAATCAATGGGTTCGTACTAAGGCTTACATAAAAAAATTTAGAAAAGGGATCTATACTTAGATCCCTTTTTTTATTTCATTTGGGCTGTGAAAGAATTTCTTCTTATCCTAAGCCTCATACTCATTGTCTCTTGCAAACCAAACAGGCAGATCGTTGAATCCAAGGATGCTCCACCTGCAATTCCAGACTCAGTTGTTGTGGAAAAAGATTCCGTTTATCTGATTACGCTAAAAGGAGACACGTTGTCTAGTTTGGATTTAGAAACTGATGTTTCTATTTCAAGGCTACTACCTGACACCATTTCCCTTGCAGCTGTCGGTGATATTATGATGGGAACAAATTTTCCCAACCAGTCCTATTTGCCAAAAGATAGTGGAAGGTACTTATGGAATGGTGTCAGACAAATCTTGCAGCAAGCAGACATCACCTTTGGAAATCTTGAGGGCACGATCCTGAACGAAGGTGGCCACCAGAAAGAATGCAACAACCCTAAGCTCTGCTATCTATTTAGGTCTCCAGAATATTTAACAGGAAATTTCAAAGAGAACGGATTTGACTTGATGAGTTTGGCAAACAACCATGCCAACGATTTTGGCGAAGAAGGTCGGTTGAACACTCAAAGAGTTATGGATTCACTTGGAATAGCTCATGCCGGGTCGATTGACCAACCATATGTCATAAAAAAAATCGGTCATGTAAAAGTCGGTTTTTGTGCCTTTGCACCTAATCGCGGAACAATGAGCATTCATCAAACAGAAAAAATCAAAGAGATTATTCTTCACCTTGACTCAATGTCAGATATCGTAGTGGCTTCTTTTCACGCCGGCGCAGAAGGTTCAAAAAATCGACGTGTAACTCGGAAAAGAGAATTTTACTACGGAGAAGACCGTGGCAATGTCTATGAACTTGCGCATCAAATGATCGATGTAGGTGCAGATGTTGTTATTGGACATGGACCGCACGTGGTAAGAGCCATGGAAGTTTACAACGGAAAGTTTATTGCTTATAGTCTGGGTAATTTTTTAACGTATGGTCGTTTCAATCTACGGGGATATGCAGGAGAAGCTCCCATTTTGGAACTGAAAATAAATAGTAATGGAGATTTTTTAAAGGGACAAATTCATGCGTTTCGACAAAGTTATTCTCTCGGCCCACGAAATGATCTGAAACTTTCTGCGATAAAAACAATTCAAAGATTATCTTTGGATGACTTCCCAAATAATCAGATTAGTATTGATGATCTCGGAAGAATTACTTACTTTGAAAACTGAATCCTAACCACCCGCGTGCCCTACAAGGAAAAAGAAATTGAGAAAAAATACTACACCATCGGCGAAGTTGCCGACGAACTAGGTGTAGCTACTTCTCTAATTCGTTTCTGGGAAGGGGAGTTTGATAATATCAAACCGAAAAAAAATCGTAAAGGAAACAGACAATTCACCAAAGAAGACCTCCAAAACGTAAAGCTCATTTATCACCTTGTGAAAGAAAAGGGTTACACCCTGCAGGGAGCGAGAGACTTTATTTCAAACGGCGTAGACGCTGCTTCTGGAAAGATGGAGATGATCGAATCACTAAAAAACATCAGAGCCTTTCTAACAGATCTTAGAAAAGAGATTTCTTAAGGAAGAACATGTCAGAAGAATTGGTGCATCAACTCTCCTTGGAGTTGATTCGTGGTATTGGTCAAAAAAGTATCAAACAGCTTATAAGTTATTGTGGAAGTGCTTCAGCGGTTGTAAACACTCCTAAAAGTCGTCTACTGAAAATTCCGGGAGTGGGCCCAAAAATGACCAATGCGTTGAAGTCTTCCAGCACTCTCAAACAATCTGAACACATCATCAGCTCCTGTGAGAGGAAAGGAATACAAATACTCCATTACTTGGATCCCTCCTATCCTAAAAAATTAAAGCAAATTGAAGATTCTCCAAATATTCTGTACTTCAAAGGTTCGGGTGATCTAAATCCTCCACGAATGGTCTCAATTGTAGGAGCTCGAAAAGCTACAGCATATGGAAAAGGAATTACAGAAAAGATAGTTTCCGAGCTCGCACACGTTGGGGTGACAGTTGTGAGTGGACTTGCCTATGGAATTGACATTCAAGCGCATCGATCAGCGCTCAAGAGTAGTATTCCAACATTCGCAGTAATAGCCGGAGGACTTGACAAAATCTACCCTTCTGCTCACAAAAAATATGCGGAGCAAATGTTGGAAACTGGAGGAGTTATTTCGGAGAGTCTGCCTGAAACAACTCCGGATCCGCATCTTTTCCCTTTGAGAAACAGGATCATTGCAGGAATGTCGGATGCTACAATAGTGGTAGAAGCAGCTGAAAGAGGTGGAGCCCTTATCACCGCAAATCTTGCGGATTCGTATGGTAGAATTGTTTTTGCTGTGCCTGGAGATGTCGGAAACACTTTTTCAGAGGGAGCAAATCGATTGATTGCGTCTCAGAAAGCACTCATTTACACTGGTGCGCAGGATCTAATCTACCATCTGGGTTGGGAACTTGATGAAAAAACGAAAGAATTGCAGATAGCAGTTAATTTGGAACCATCGGAAGAGAAAGTTTATAACCTCTTGCAGGAAAACGGAAAAGCGATTGAAATAGATCAAATAGCCATAAAGTCCCAAACTCCAATAAACCAAGTTGCATCCATACTTCTCGGATTAGAATTCAAAAATCTGGTCAAGAGCTTTCCAGGAAAGAAATACGATGTGGTTAGGTAGGGGCATTTACTTACTTCACTGCTCTATAAAAAGTTAAAGTTTGCAACCTTTTAGACTCATACTTGTACTTTAATAAAACCCTTTCCTTATGTTAAAGAATTTTATCATCACCTCCTATCGGAACCTTGCTAGGAATAAGTCCTATTTTCTATTAAGTGTACTTGGTTTATCTCTCGGTATTTCGTGCGTAATTGCTCTCTACACGATCATTAATTTTCAGAGCAACTACGATAAACATCAGGAAAACTACTCCTCTACCTATCGGATAATTGGGAGCTACAAGCGTGGAGATGATGAAGGAAAAACAGCAACAGTCCCTCATCCTTTATCAAACGGCATAAGGGAAGAACTTTCTGGAGTAGAGGCTATTAGCAATCTTTACCTCCTTTCCGATCAGGTTAACATTCCACAATCCAACGACGTTGTGAAAAAACTGAAGCAAGAGAAAATTGCCTTCGTACAACCGGATTTATTCGAAATTCTGACTTTCAATTTCATCGCAGGAGGAATCAATAAATCTGATCCAAACAGTACATTCCTATCTGAAGCAACAGCTCGAAAATTTTTCGGTTCCAATCTGGCACTTCAATCAATCTTAGGTCAAGAGGTTGTTTTGGCAAACAAGCACACACTGACCATTCAGGGAATCTATGAGGATTTACCAAAGAATACAGATTTTCCTTTTGAAATGATCGCATATTATGAGAAACAAGAGGGAGTAAATCCATACTTCGGAGAAGGAAAAATATGGGGACGACTAAACGGTGGCACCTCATGTCTTGCGAAGCTTTCCTCCTCGACGGATCCTATTCAAGTGACAAAAAATGTGCAGGCAGCATTTGAGAAATATAATGTAGTCGAGGGGTATAACCTTGAACTGCAACCCTTATCAAAGGTGCACACAGAGGACGTTAGAAACTATAGTGGAGTAAGTTTTGAACCCAAATACAAACTTATTTCTTATACCCTGGCAATATTTCTGGCTCTGATTGGAAGTATCAATTTTATTAATCTCACCACCGCTCGGTCTGTTAAAAGAGCTAGAGAGGTTGGAATTCGAAAGGTAATGGGCGGACGAAAATCGGAACTAATGTTTCAGTTCATTTTAGAGACGTTTCTAATTGTTGTAATATCGTTGTTTATGGGATTCATTCTTGGCGAGCAAATTCTCATTCTATTCAACAGCATGCTCGGGCTGGAGATTAGTATTGCCAACGTTCTGCTTTCAGATTGGATTGGATTTTCTGTGATCGTATTAGTATCTATGACAGCCTTGTCTGGTTTATATCCTGCTTTTATTCTATCCAGATTTTCAGCTCTCACCGCGATTAAAATCAAAATATCCAATATAGATAGCCAAAGCAGATTTCCCCTCAGAAAAGTTCTAGTGGGGCTTCAGTTCGGAGTTTCCATCAGTTTGATTATTGGTGCAATGGTGATTTTCTCGCAGACAGACTATATGAGAAATTACAACATGGGTTTTCAATCGAAAGGCATTGTAACACTTAGATTTCCGAAACCCGATCTGGAAAAGCAAACCAGGCTTAGAAGTCAGCTTGAACAATTCCCGGAAATAGAGACGGTTTCTTTACATCTCGGAAGTCCAATGGCAAGAACTAACAATACTGACAGATATTTCAATCCACAAGTAGGAAAGGATGAACTGTTCACAGTTAATTCAAAAAGTATTGATGAGAACTATCTTGATCTGTTTGAGATAGAGCTTTTAAGCGGTCGGAATCTAACCGCAAACGATCCGATAGAAAACATTCTGGTTACGGAGGTAGCTCTGTCTAAATTCAATCTCGGTAGTGCAAGCGAGGCAGTTGGCAAAGTTATCGAAGCAAGTTGGGGGCAGAAAAGTAAAATCATTGGGGTAGTGAGAGATTTCAACGCAAGATCGCTTCAGTCTGAATTAATGCCGGTTTTACTGTTCTACTCTCCAAGTGGATTTTATGAGATTGCCATGAAGCTATCTGATGGTACTTCCGATACTTCGGTGATCTTGGAGAACATCGAATCAGCCTGGGACAATGTATATCCAGAACTTTTAATTGAGTACAATTTTCTTGATGATCAAATTGCGAGAAGATATGAATTTGAAAGCGTAATGGCGAAATCAATAAGCTTCTTTGTAGGAATAGCACTAATCATTAGCATCCTAGGATTGTACGGATTGACCGACTATATGGCAAATGCAAAACGAAAAGAAATTGGTATTAGAAAGGTTGTTGGTGCCGATATTCCTCAGATACTGGTTCTTTTTGCTAAAGAAGTAGTCGTCCTTTTGATCATTTCCTTTGCAATTTCTGCAGCAGCCTCCTATTGGTTAATGAATTCGTGGCTTGAAGGATTTGAATACCACATTACATTAGGCTGGGAAATTTTGTTGGGTGCACTGCTTGCCACCTCCATCATCTCCATATTCACAATGGGATCCAGATCTTTAGCGGCGGCAAAAACGAATCCTGTAACTGTTCTGAAGGATGATTGAACTAGCAGACACAAGTTCAGAATAAAGATTACTCCTATTGTCCAAACTCACGTTAATGGAAAACTTCCAAAGCAAGGTTTAAGGACGTATTGAATTCTTCTTCATTAAGGCCGGTGACTATTTGCTGATCTTTGAAGTACGATAGCATACGCTCGGTTGCCATGTTCCCTACCAGATCATCTTTAGCCATCGGACATCCGCCATACCCTTTGATCGCTCCGTCAATACGTCGGCAGCCTGCATTAAATGCTGCCTCTACTTTTTCCTTAGTGGTTTCCGGAGTTGTGTGTAAGTGCGCTCCGAATTCAATATGAGGAAATTTGGGAATCATAGATTCGAAAAGTGAGGTTATATTTCCAGGGTTAGAAACACCGATTGTATCTGCAAGAGAAATAACGGAAACCTCCATTTTGTCAAGACGATCTACAAAGTCTCCAACGAAATCTAGTTCATACGGATCCCCATAAGGGTTTCCAAATCCCATGGATAGGTAAACAACTAGCGTCTTATCATGGTCTTCACATAATTCTTGCATCTCAGCAAGGTCATCAAAAGCGTTATCGATCGATTTATTGGTATTCCTTTGTTGGAAAGTTTCAGACAGCGACAACGGATATCCTAGATATGCAATTTCATCAAATTGACATGCGTCCGTCGCCCCGCGCAAGTTTGCTACAATTGCTAGCAGTTTGGATTTGGTATTGGTTAGATCAAGTTGCTGCAAAACCTCGGCAGTATCTCTCATTTGAGGAATAGCCCTGGGAGAAACAAAGCTTCCAAAATCAATAGTATCAAATCCAACTTTCAAGAGTTGATTTATATACTTGGCTTTTAATTCTGTTGGAATCCAGTCGTGAATTCCCTGCATCGCATCTCTTGGACACTCAATTATCTTCATGTGGCAAAGCTAAAAAAACTCCTTAGCTATCCTTTGAATCGCGTCTGACTTACCCATGCTATAAAAGTGTAGCACCGGAACTCCTTTTTCGATCAGTTCTCTACATTGCTGAATTCCCCATTGGATACCTAGTTCTCTAACTGCTGCATTGTCTGCGCACTTCACAACCTCTCGCTCCAAC
>JBDWQX010000095.1:0-7987 GCA_039986395.1 Cyclobacteriaceae bacterium | reverse complement strand
CCTGGCAACGCGATCTGCTACGTAGAGCAAAGCGGCTAAAATGATAACACCCGCAAAGAGATATTGCCCCTTAACGTTTAGAAGAGAGGTGAGCCCATAGAGTCCCACGAGCAAGGTTAAAAAGAGCATTATCATTCTATTTAGAATAATAGCGGACGTGGCTTTGTATTTGTCTCTTTTGGCAGCAATTCTAGTGATATAATCACCAACTGTTAATGGAACAATCCAATTCATCGTCAATCCTCCCAGAACATCGATCGATGCTTGCTGAAACGAGATTTTCTCAACCACCTCGATTGAGATTTTCCATCTGAGGATTTCCATTATCCAGTTTACTATCATTAGGAAAAATTGGAGGATCATAATAGAAATGAAGCTATCCGGGATATCCAGTGATTGAGCGATCGTATGATCCTTAAATTGACTCTGAATAAAGTAAAAAGAGAGAAGCGTTACGAATGCTTTGATCGCGATCCAAAACCACTTCTTCGTTTTGCTAAAATCTATTGAAGTGATGTTCTTAACTTGCATTGGTGACCAAAAAAGAGAATATCATATTAGGAATTGATCCGGGTACGAATGTAATGGGTTACGGCCTGATTAAATGCGCTGGTCAGCAAATGGAGCTTTTGCAGTTCGGAGTAATTCATCTATCTAAGTACAAAAATCATGAAGTAAAACTTCAAAAAATCTTTCAAAGAGTTTCGGGCTTAATAGAAGAGTATGTACCCGATGAAGTTGCTCTGGAATCTCCCTTCTTTGGTAAAGATGTGCAGGCTATGCTAAAGCTGGGCCGGGCACAAGGCGTGGCAATGGCTGCCGCTCTCAACAAAGACATTCCTATCAATGAATACGCACCTCGAAAGGTTAAGCAGGCTGTGACTGGAAGTGGAAATGCAAGCAAAGAACAGGTAGCCGCTATGATCAAAACACTGCTGAAATTTGAGGAGACCCCTAAACTTCTGGATGCTACAGATGCTCTGGCAGTGGCAGTATGCCACAATTTTTCCTTTCGAGTGGGGTCCGTTGGTAGCAAGACGGGAGGATCAAGTTGGAAATCATTTATTTCTGACAATCCAAAGCGAGTTAGGTAATTCTGCAAGACAAGGCTTAAGAACTTAATGCTCAACAATAATGCGAACTGGATAACTTTGACTATCCTCCTCTAAGGACAGGTAAAGCAGATACATGCCTTCCTGAACACTTCTAGTATCGATGCTAAGAGTTCTACTTTCCTTTTTGACCGTCCCTGCCGAAACTTGTTTCCCACCCATATCAAAAATTTTCCAACTATCTAAGTCACAAATTGCGTCTCTAATTTCAATTGTGATGTGATCGTCAGCAGGAATAGGGCTAATAGAGAATTTATCTAAGAATTCTATTCCTGCTACTATTTCAGCAGCACTCACATCTATGTATCCCGATTGAAGAATTTCTCTGGTGTTGTTATCCTGAATAAATGCTATTACTCTCAATTTTGTAGGATCATAAACATTGTAAACAGCCCAATCAGCCTCTACCGTAATGGCCTCACCAACCCCGATGTTTCCAACGACATTATGACCAGCAGAATTGGGAAGCAAAATCCTCAGCACATTCTTCAATACATCCCCATTCTTGTACAGACCAATTGGTCCAGTAAGATCGCTGACGATCACCTCTCTTTCAACTATAGCAATGATCGCTGAAAGATCCCTATTTTCCACTTCGGCTCTCGAAGTAAAAGATGCTGAAAGAGATAGTAGTCCAGGGTCTGGAGAGCTATTTTCAATGATCGGGGCTGAGAAGAGCACAGACTGCAAACGCTTTCTCTCCAAATCAGTGAGTGAAAAACTACTTTCCGTCGAATTACTTTGACTTAAAACCTCGCCATCCAAGACTGTCGTTGAACTTCCAATTCCGTAGTATGCTGCCCTAACTCCAGGATCAGGAGTATTTCTAGCATTGATTGGATCTATACTGGATTCGATGTTAGCCAAATCGGTAAAGTAATTTATTCCCACCGATTGTGTTTGATCAATGATCTCATACACATCTGTTGTTAGAAGTAGGTCGTCATTGGAGACTGAAGTAGTAAAGTGCTCCACGATTGTATTTCTTTCGAGTTCGAAAATCTTAAGTTCGTCAAACCCGAAACCATTTGTTGTTAAGTCATCCGTATCTGCTCCTAAGGCGGAAAGCGCGAACCTAAACATGACGCTCGGTTCTCCAGCCAATCGTCCAATAGAGTGAATGCTCTCTTTCCAACCATTTGTTTCCTCAAGCAGGCCAAGTTCCTCCGTTGTGTATTGACCAGACCATGCAACGCGCTCGGGATTGTATCCACTTCGGTCTGAGCCAATTCCAGTATTTCCAGGAGCGCCTGGGTTTCCGTTTCCTGTATACCACCCAAACCCCGAAGATGGATCTTGGGGATTTGAAGGATCATAGTTTCCAAGCGTTTCCCAACTGTCTCCACGATCCAGTGAGTACTGAAATGTCACTCCCGCATTCAGTTCAAAATCATGATATGTCAAAAAGCTAATCGCAGGATTTCCTGCAGTGCTTAAATCATATTCTGGAGATATTACCCATGATCTTTCACTTGCAACGTATCTACCCACGACTTCACTACCATCAGATATAGTTGTATTCCCAGTAGTTGTCCAAGCGCTGCCTTCATTATTCCAAGTGCTATTGATAGTGATTCCATCTGGTCCTCCATGTTCCCAAGACGAAACCCTCTGAGATGAAGGATCCGAAATTGATCCAACAAGACCGTTGTCTTGCTGAAATTCAGCAAACCACCCACCAGAATTATTGTCAAAATGTTCCTCTAATAGTCCAGATACCTGGATTAGTTCTTGAATTCGAAAAGTTCTCGAAAGTGATTGCTCACACCCAGTGGTTGTAGAAATTGTAAGTGTACCTTCAAAGATCCCTGCAGATAAAGTAGGGGCAAAATCAACTTCCAAAGTGTTGACATTCAACGATTCATAAAAACTAGCTTCTAGCGAATTGTCAGACACGCTTCTTACTTCAAAAGCTACATCACTGATCTCATCTAGGTTGCCGTCAATAAAATTGAATGTGGTTGGTCCTCCTTCTCCAATTCCAAAAAACGTAAAATTTGGACTTGGTTGCGTTGTTACATTTATCTGCACAAATTCAACCTCGCTGCTAAAACAGCCTTCAAAATCTCCATAACCTGGAACAATGTCGGTATTATGAACTACTGCGAATGACAATGATACATCTCTTACTCCCTGTATTCCAAGATTGGAGGCGGTGATGCTGGCACCTACAGCCACTGGGCTGAAACTGGTTATTACTGTTCCATCCTCATTCGCTGTATACCATTGAACCTCACTTAGATTTTCCATGCTTTCAAATGAAACATCGGTATCGAACGGGGTATCGGCTGGTAATCCTTCCTCAGATCCTACACAGAAGTCAAATACCTTATTAAACCCTCCAGATAGTTCGGCTGATGAAGAGGTAGGCGCTGATACCGACGGATCTATGGATTGTGGAAATACAACCACATCTACCTGAATTAGGCCCGAAGCACATCCCTCAAAAGCAGCATCCACTCTAACGTTTGAGCGGAGTCTTGTATACATCGTATAAGTTCCAGGTGCTTCAGAATCGAAATTAAATGTCTCATCTGCAAGGTCATTACTAACAAGTCGATCACCCTGCTTGTCGGTTACAGAAACTGGATCGGCAAGAAGTTCATCTTCGAACCAATCATATATGTAGTCATTTACATCACCAGGAGGATTTATTGTAAAGTCTAATTGGTCACCCTGACACAAATAGTACATAATTACTCCATCCACTTCATGTGGGTTATCTGAAAAATCAGCTTGAGTAGGAATCAATGGGTTTTCGTGAATATTGATAAACACTTGAGTGACCGAGCTTGTACATCCTGTAAATTCATCTCCTTCAATCGGAACTGGTATTTGGAATGAATTATCAAAATTCACCTCTTCCACACTAAATTCATTTACACTTCCTGGAGTTAAGCTAAGATCGAAAACGGGATCTGTAAGGTCAATTTCGTTACTCGTGTGTCCATGCAAAATCTCAATCCCACCTTCATCGTAAATATTAAAATATGATTCTCCATCTAAGGGGAGTGAATTTAAAGTAACAATCTCCAGGCTTTCTGAAGTCATGGGAGTGCTGCTACAGTAGTTAAATTCATACACAGCGTCACTTACCAGCCCTCCAGCCAAGGAGGCGTTGAGGTCAACTATTGGATTGTCTGGTACTTCATGTACAACATAACGAACTTCTATCGAGTTAGCAACGCAGCCCCCATCTTGGTTAATCAACTCAAAAACGTAGTGGAAATCTGCATCCGTACCACCTATTGCTTCAGAAGAACCGAACATGTCAATACCAGTCACCGTCAAAATTCCATCATCATCATTATCAATCGTTTCCAAGACACTGGTTAGGGAGGAATTAGCATAGATCGTGACAAGATCAACGCCATCGTTTATTGAAAATTCGAATGGATCAATCGTTTCTCCTTCACAATATTCAAAAGTGTAAACTCCATTCACCAACTCACCTCTGTCTTCCCTTATGGTACCAATGGCAAGGTTTACCGGGTCAGGCTTTGGAAGTACCGTGACTAAAATCTGATCAGCAGCATCTGTACACCTCTTTGCATCATCCAGCGGATTGGAAGTATAGTCAATGCTATATTGGCCTACTGGATAGGTACCATCTGGCACTCCCATTCCATCAATTATTCCCATGGGATCACCAGGGTTGAAAAACGTACTCTCCACGACTGACTGACCATTTGCGTTGGTGAGATCAGTAATTAAATATTCATTTACAGTTACACTCAAACTCCCATTTAAGGTTGCTGTAAAGAGCAGCTGCTCATCATCCTCACAGACAAATTCATTTGGTAAATTTAGCACCGCCACTGGAGTCGCGTTGAAGGCTATATCGAACACATTATATACTTGTAAGTCACCTAATCCGGCACCGATCATGTCTGGCACAATCAAACGATCTATTGTGTAAAGACCAACGTCAAGATCCAAATCTTGTGGATCGATCGTCCACCCGTTCGCAGGTTGATCTGAGTTAAAGGTTAGCTCACTCCAGCCTGCTGGCGGCTGCAAAACATCTGGAACAATAGTCGCTGTACCTCTTTCTCTTAGGCGTAGGCCGTAGAAGAAGAAATTGGGAGCTTCAGGAACATCACTGATTGTGACGTCCATGGTAATCAAGTTGTCCGCGTTGCAATACTCTTCTTCGACGGAGTTTTCGAAGATTGAGCCTCCAGGACTGACATTGTAGATTGTCACAAAATCGTACGACTCGCCAGTAGCTGCATTTTCTACCTGATAGGTGATATTAAATGTTCCCGCACCTGTAATGCTTGGAATGAACTGTGCAAAGGAGTGAGTTGCATCTTCAGTTACGTTCGTCAACCCTGGTCCAAAAAAGACTCCCGAAAATCCCACGTTTTTATCAACAATGATCTGCGACCCTTCAGAATCAGTCTCAATGAAATTGAACGTCTGCGGAGTAACTTGCCTGTTATAAAGATATATGTTAACCTTTCTAAGTTCACTTTCGCAAAGTGACAATGGATTTTGCTCTCCTACATAGATCGTGTAAAGCCCAGCTTCGATAAAATCAAATCCAGTTGGTCCAGAGTCAGTGACGCTCAACTGACTCATTGTTGCGATTGGCCCGACATGAATTAATGTTCCATCATGATCATACCAATTAAAGGTATTGGTACCTCCGCTAGTTGAAAGCTGAATATCGTTACCTAACACCACTTCTATTTCAGTAATAGGGTCCCCTCCTGGTCCCTGATCACTAACATTTGGCATTGCTGGGGCATCAACACTTGTAAGTGTGGCCATTACATCTCCATCGTTAATTCCAAAAATCGAAGCTGTACCTGTTGCAAACGTTGCATCCTCCAGCGTAGCAGGGGTTCCCACCGCAAATATCTGAAGCCCTTCGATGCTTATTTCATCGTCATTTACATCGTTGTCAATATTCAACTGAACACGCAGTGTTTGCACTCCTAAGTAGCTATAAACGATATTCGAAATATCAGCATGCGTCCCACCAGAGCTTGGTAGTTGCAACGTATTGAAGGCAAAACCATCTGGTAAATTGATGAAAAAAGTTTGACCCGCAATCCCAGTTTTGAAGTCATTGTTTTTACTTTCCTCTACGACAATCGGGTCTAATTCAAGTGCTCCGCCATCAATGCATACGTTTATCAATGATGGAGCAGTGATTGCAACTCCACCAATTTGAAGTTCGTCATTTGAGTCATCAGTATTTGAAGTTTCGTTTTCGAATGGATCAACTACCGTAACATCCAAGTCGTAAATGTCCGGAGTGAGCGGACCAACAGCTAATTCCCAGGTTCCATTGTTATTGTTTGTTGCCACTTGTGGTACTCCGTCATTGATCGAAAGAGAAATTGTCGCCAAATTGAAATCAGCAACAAATCCCGTAATTGTCGGAGATGTTTCCGTTGTCTCCAGAGGGATTATTGAAACTGTAGGGACGACGTTATCAATGCTGATATTATTCAAAACATCAACATCAGGATCATTTAATTCATCGTCAGCAGTGAACTGCACAGTGTTACCTACGGTATTATTCATCAGTGCACCATTCTCACCAGGTGTGTAAGTATACACATGAAATCCCTCGGCCGGAGACTCGTCTAATGTCATATTCTCGGAGTCTTTGCCTGTAACCAAGCTACTGATATCAATACTAGCAGTAACAGGCTCCGAAACCGTCATCGAAAAGGTGGGAGTTTCACCTGCATTTATCTCATTCTCGGGAGTTATCGTTACCGTTCCATCATCAATGGCGACCTCGATTATTACAGGTGCTGCCCCGTCAGTAGTTTGATCAAAGCTCTGAGCATTCTCCAGGGAATTATTTAGCCCATCCTCAACCTCTCCATTGTTCATGGTAAGCGTTGGGGTGGCATCCGTATCAAATATGGTTGCTTGAGCTAACAAAATTCTAAGAATTGCATCATTCGTTGCACCACCTCCTATTAGCCCAGGGTCAGTATCGTAACCAATAATGCTGTAGCCACTTACAGCAAAATCATTGAATGGCCCCATGTCTAGAGACGCATCCAAAATCGCTTCATCAAAGAGCACATCCAGAGCATCAATGTGTCCATCTTCGGTGGCATCAACTGTTGTTGCTGAAATAATGATCGGACCCGCTCCATCCAACGTTGCAGGAGGTGTGGTGACCTGAAGAAAGTTGTTTCCACTCAAATCACTAATTGTTGCCTCCAGAATAGTAACTGCAGGAGTCTGATCGCTGTCGGGAACTCCGCTTTCATCAAGATTGATATGTATCACTGAATTGTCACTTCCATTTTCGGTGGTCACTAGTGATATAGAATAGCCATCAGCTACTAGAAACTGATCGGTGTTTCCCGCTCCACCAGGAGACGGATCAATACTGTTTATGTCGATATCCTCCGAAAGTGTTAAGACGATCCGATCCAGCATGCCATCGCTATCTATGTCTGCTGTAACCGCGCTGATCACCACTGGAACTGATCCGTCTGTGTAGGTGGCCTGATCCTGTACCAAACTACCCAAAGTACCGGCTGTGGTTTGATTGCCTGAAAGATCTTGAATGATGAAAGCAGTCCCATCATTTTCCAAGGTAATCTCCAACCCCGTTGGTCCTGTGGAAATATTGTCGGCAACATTTCCTAGCTCCAAAGGAGTGGCCGATTCTTGATATTGGCCATTGACCAATCGATCAGTATCAATTGAACCAAAAGACGCGTCTACTAAATTTCCAACACCACTCAGAACCAAATTGTTACTGCTTAGAAAACTTGCATTCCCATCAATTTCTTCCGAAAACGTAACCATAAACTGACTAATCAACCCGTCATCACCCGCATCACTAAACTCAAAGTCAGTAATGATTGGTCTTGCAGCATCAACAATTAACG
>JBDWQX010000094.1:0-7300 GCA_039986395.1 Cyclobacteriaceae bacterium | reverse complement strand
GACTGCTTTTAGGTCAACAATCAACAAAGGCCAGTCAGGTCAAAATAGAAACGTTCTTATCACTGGTGCAGGTGGCGGAGTCTCTCAAATGGCGATTGCTTTTGCCGTTGCAAGTGGAGCCAATACGTACGTGACGAGCGGAAGTAATGAAAAGATATCCAAGTCCCTCAAGATGGGTGTCAGTCAAGGGTTTAACTACAAAGAAGAGAAGTGGTTTAAGGAAGCTGCGAAAGTGGGAGGATTCGATCTGATTGTTGATAGTGCAGGAGGTAATCAGGTGAATAATTACCTAAGGGTTGTCAAGCCCGGAGGACGAATAGTTATGTATGGCAGCACTACAGGGCATCCCGAAAAATTGGATGTTTTTAGACTGTTTTGGTCCCAGGCTCAGTTGATGGGTTCCACCATGGGCAACGATGCTGAGTTTGAAGAAATGTTAGCATTTGTCTCTGAACACAAGATTGTGCCTACAATTGATAAAAAGTTCGAACTCAAAGATTACCTAAATGCGTTTGATCGATTTAAAGATCCAGATCATTTTGGAAAGATTGTTTTATCAATTTCGAATTCGTAATTATCACTTCCTAATTGATTTTAACTATACCTATCATTCAAACCAATTCCATCTCGGATCATGGGAAGGATTTTATCCAGTCGTCGAAGCTTAGTCTCCTCTTTTTTAGCAGTTGCAATGTATTCAGCGTAATCCCTTTTCGAAGTGAGCGACAGGTTTTCAAACGCATCTGCGATCTGTGGATCGGAAGCAAGCTCTTCCTTTAGTTCATCTGGGATTATAAGTGGCTTTTTCTGTGGCCGAAGTTCTTTCCCATCTTTTTGATTCTGTATCGCTTCTTCGACATACTTTAAGACTAGTTTTTCATCAAATTCTGCTTCTGAGGCAAAACGCCATTGACGTAAACCTTGCGTTTTCCCTTCTTGAGCATTGATTAATTTCTCCTTTTTATCTGCGAGAAACACGCCGTTGTAAAACCAAATTCCAACATAAGATTTGAATGCCGCTAGCCCTACAACATTTTTATGGCTGATTGTATATACAGGAATCCCCCACTTAACACCTTCCACCAATTCAGTTGAATTCAGCAGTTTTCGTAGTTTGACCAAAAGATCATTGTGTTCAGTGTTTGCCTCCAGGTAGGCCTCGACGGTTTCGTGCATTTCCATGCGATAAAAATAGTAAATTAGATTAGACCATTTGGCTAGATTCCTGATCAGCGGTCATTCTTTTTCAAATTGAAAATTCTGATAGGCTGACTTCAGTTCAGACAGTGCTTTTTGATCCATTTGCTTTTCCGCCAGTTTTATTCCAGACATAAAAACAGATTCAGCTTCATCCCATTTTTCAATATCCCAGTAAAGGTGAGCGAGCTTGAAATATGTAGGTAAATACTCGGAATGAGAGATGCTTAAACCTTGCAACAAGTCCAATGCCTTTTCTGGATATTCATCGTAGTGCTCCATTGCCAATGCATAATGATTGAATGGATCGTTGGGTTCTTCTGAGATAAATTTCTGGAGTAGTTTAATGCGTTCGATGTTCACGTTTTAGCAGGTTGCTGCATGGAAAGATATATTTATAGTAGCGGTTCCTAACAGGTTGGTCATATTCATTTAGCTACGCTCTTTACGTTCTGCTACAAAGTATACACCAATTCCTACAAGGAGTATCCCCACACTTACCATGCTTTCAAACGGTCGATCTATTGCCACGAAAATCAAGGTCCAGATGCTTACAACGATGAAGACAATAGGTGTAAAAGGGTAGCCCCAAGTTTTGTATGAACGCTCCAGCGTTTCGCTCTTCTTCAGCCTTAATATGAAAACACCTCCGACAGTGACCGTGGTGATAAGAATTAGAAGAAAAGAGGTGTACAATAGGACTTGATCAAATGTGGATGTGTAAATAAAGAGAAGACTCAAGGCTGCTGAAAACACAAAGGCATTAACGGGGATATCTCGTCGGTTGGTTTTCGATAATATTTTGAGTGCTGGCAAATCTTCACCCATCACGCGACTCACCCTTGGGCCGAGAAAGACATAGGCACTTACTGTGGAAAGGAGTAAAACCGCTATTGCAATGGCAATGATAGTTCCTCCTAGTTCGCCAAATATTGATTGCCCTGATAAGAACCCAACCTCAATTTGTCCTTCCAGAACATTGATCGGGACTGTATACAGGAAAATGTAATTCAGTAAGACGTATAAGATCATCACAATCAGGGTGCCGACAAAGAGAGATTTTGGTAAATCCCTTCCAGGACTTTTCATCTCATCGATGATGTAGATCGAAGAATTCCAACCAGTATAAGCGTAGGAAACGTAAATGAGCGCAACTGCAAATGGAGGGCTTGCAATCTCTTTCCAGCTCATTTTTTGAGGAATCAGCGAAATTTCCTGAGGATTAAAAATACTGAAGCCAAATGCAATGAAAACAGCGATTAGAATGACTTTCAGAATGGTAGTGAGATTTTGCACTGTGCTGCCAACATGGACAGACATGGCATGGATGGTACTAAAAAGGAGAATGGTGCCTGCTGCGATGTGATCTTGAGGCAGGCCGGGAATTACTGCAGATAGATAGGAGCCCAATGCCATCGCAGCAAGTGCCGCTGGTGCTGCGAATCCCACAGTCACAGACACCCATCCTGCCACAAAGCCGAGCGATGGGTGATAAAGTTCCTTCAGTAAATTGTATTCTCCGCCAGAGCGTTTGTAAACAGAACCTAATTCCGCATAGGAAACAGCTCCGCAAAAGGCAATAATGCCCCCAAGAATCCAAAGAAAAATGATGGAGAATCCAGTCTTTATGTCTACTACCTGAAAGCCCAGACTTGTGAAAACCCCGGTGCCAATCATTGCAGAAATGACAAGTGACGAGGCTGTTAGTATTCCTAATTTCTTTGACTTTGACATTCAAGGTAATATTAAGAAACTTGATGGGATAAAAAGAGTTATCCAAAAAGGACGGAGGTAAATTAGTAAGCAAACGTATATGCAAATGATAAAAGTGATCACAATTCTTATAGCAATTCTTTCTACAACAATTGGATGGAGCCAAAGCAAGGAATACCAAGACAACAAGGCTGAGAAATTAGCCGCAGGTTCTGTGTTTACCAAAATAATAAACCGAGAACTTCCCGCTAGGATTGTGTATGAAGATGATGACGTTATCGCTTTCGTCCCCTTGAGATTTGCAAGCTCCTGTTCATCTATTGATTGTTCCTAAAAAAGAGATACCCACCATCAATGATGTAGTAGATGCAGACGCCCTGGTTCTAGGAAAGCTATTTCTGGTTGCCAAAAAGCTGGCTAAGGAAAAAGGAATAGCTGAGACCGGTTATCGTTTGGCGATGAATATAAACGAAGATGCAGGTCAGTCGGTATTTCATTTACACATGCACTTACTTGGAGGAGAAAAACTCGGACCAATGATGACACAAAAAGAATGAAGTGTATTTAACTTGAGTTGCGACCTTAATTGTAAGCTCATTACCTTTAGTAGATCATTAGCTAATACCATGCTCGGGACTTCTCCTGCTACGGTGTTCGACTAATGTTGTCAAACTAAACGAAACGCAATGAAAGAGCTAAAGAAGGAAGATATCAGTCAGGAGGTTTTTGATCTCTATGACGACTATGCACACAACAAATTGGAAAGAAGGCAATTCATTGAAAAGTTGTCCTTGTACGCTGTTGGTGGGATAACGGTCACCTCGCTGATGAGCTTTATGATGCCCGATTATGAAACTACCGCCACTGTCAAACAAGATGATGAAAGGCTGAAATCTGAATTCATAAATTATGATTCTCCTAAAGGTGGTGGCAGTATCAAAGCACTGTTTTCTAAGCCTAAGAAGGGAAAGAAGAAATTGCCAGGAATCGTTGTTGTCCATGAAAATAGAGGGCTCAATCCTTATATTGAAGACGTGGGACGTAGGGCAGCCGTTGAGGGCTTTGTATCAATCGCTCCAGATGCGTTGACCCCTCTTGGTGGGTATCCAGGGAACGATGATGAAGGAAGGACCATGCAACGGAAACGAGATAGAAATGAAATGCTAGAAGATTTCATCGCTGCTTATGAGTATCTACGTAACCATGAGGACTGCAATGGAAAGGTGGGTGTCGTTGGTTTTTGCTTCGGTGGGTGGATTTCCAATATGATGGCCGTGAGAATACCTTCACTGTCAGCAGCTGTCCCGTATTATGGCCGACAACCTGCAGATGAAATGGTGAACGAAATAAATGCTCCTTTGATGCTGCAGTATGCAGGTTTAGATACCAGGGTGAATGAAGGGTGGCCTTCATTTGAGGAGGCTTTGAAGAAAAACAATAAGAAGTATGTCGCTCATTTCTATCCTGATGTGAACCATGGCTTTCATAACAATACTACACCTCGCTATGCTGAGAAGGCTGCGGTCTTGTCATGGAATCGTACGATTGATTTCTTTAAGGAAAACCTCAAATAGCTATATACCCGAAAACCTAACCAAAACATACATTTCCGATGAAATTTTCAATTGTTTTCTTATTGATCGCGATGGGCGGAAGTCTATGCGCCCAAAACCTGTACATAAAAAACATTAAGGTTTTTGATGGCAACAATGATAAAATCACTGAAGGATCAGCCATCAAAGTCAAAGGGTCCAAAATTGAATGGATTGGTCAACAATTGAGCAAAGACCCAGAAGGGTATGAGACCGTAGATGGCCTTGGCTATTTTCTTATGCCAGGGATGATTGATGCCCACACTCACATCAGTAACCTCAAGGCCGCGGAACGGGCATTGAAATCGGGTGTTACGACAGCAAGATCCGCCAGTACTTCCGCTTTTCAGGACGTATCCTTAGGCAATCTTTCAAAGAAGGGAGTGATAGATGGACCTGACTTTATTAGTGCTGGAGTGTTCGTGAGTCCTAAACTTGGAGAGTCGATTTTGGCAGATCAGCGACTCAGCGTTCTTGGTGACGGAGTTCAAACAGAGGAAGAACTTCGACTACTGGTTAAGATCAATGCGGACAGAGGTGCCACTGTCATCAAAACTCGAGGAACAGAGCGAGCGGGATTGCCAGATACAGATCCACGTCAGCAGACCTACACCAAGGAACAACTCGGTTTTGTGGTGGACGAAGCTGCGAAATACAACCTCAAGGTGATGGTGCATGCACATGGAGATGAGGGAGGCCGAGCAGCTGTTGAAGCTGGCGCTGCCAGTATAGAACATGGAACGTTCCTTAGCCGTGAAACACTGACTTTGATGAAAGAGAAAGGCACCTACCTGGTTCCAACAATCATAACCATTGAAGATCTCAAGATTCCCGGAGGAGAATATAGCAACCCTACACTTGAGTTGAGAGGAAAATTTATGATGGCGGAGGCCGAGCAGACTTTTAGAGATGCTCTTGATATTGGTGTCAAAGTAGCAACTGGAGCGGATAACAATTATAGCGCAGGAAGCACGACACGGGTTTCTCTTGAGGCTGAGCATTTCGTTCGATTAGGGATGACAAACTTTCAGGCCTTGCAGGCAGCGACTAAAAACGGAGCTGAGTTACTCGGACTGGGTGATAAAACAGGAACTGTGGAGGTCGGAAAAGAGGCTGACCTGATTCTTCTTCCAACAAATCCACTTGAGAAAATTATGGCACTACAAGATGTACTACTCATTGTGAGTAATGGGAAAGTGGCTGTGAAAAGGATTCCTTTTGTGATTAAAGAGTGATCCTTTACCAAGTCAGACACTTCATTCACTCCTCAAAATATTTGCTGGGCTTACCTTAACCACTACCTTGTCTGTAGAACCTGAATCTAGATAGAGAGTTATAGCGGCCGATTACTTTCCAATTGACTTTGTATAATTGTACCATGAAAAACCTAACCAACCTACTAATTGCGCTTTGTTTCGTTGCTTGTCAGACAAGCGGGAATCAAGACTCAAGCGAATCAACTTCAGAGGAAACGCCAGGCATTGAAGCTATAACCATGCTTGGAGATACACTTTATACACCGACAGTGGATTCGGGAGCAGCTTTTGAACAATATCTCGCTGCAAAGACTAGCTACGAAAATGACACCAACGATGCGACCGCTCTCGTATGGTACGGACGTAGGACTGCGTATTTGGGACGATTTCAAAATGCAATTGCCATCTACACGATGGGTATTGAAAAGTTTCCTGAAGATGCACGAATGTATCGACACAGAGGACATCGCTACATTTCCACTCGACAGTACGATAAGGCAATTGCTGATTTTGAAAAAGCAGTAGAATTGATTGAGGGAACAGAAGATCAGGTTGAACCTGATGGGCTGCCTAATGCTCGAAATATTCCCATCGGTACATTGCACAGCAATATCTGGTATCACCTTGGACTGGCTTATTACCTGAAAAACGATATGGAAAATGCCCTTCGGGCCTACAGCAACCGTACCGTGACTGAGAAGTATGATGATAACGTGGTTTCTGGAGGACACTGGCTTTACATGATCTTGCGCAGGTTAGAGCGAACCGAGGAAGCGAACGCTGCTATAGAGAAAGTAACTAAAGAAATGGACGTTATTGAGAACACAAGCTATTTCAAAATGTGCCTGTTTTACAAAGGGTTGCTTACAGAAGATGAGCTGCAGCCAGATGGATCAAGTTCAGCATCAGACGATGTTCTTACCTACAGTGTCGGCAATTGGTATTTGTACGATCGCCAGGATCCTGAGAGAGCGCAAACGTATTTTGAGAAAATTTTAGAAAACGGTAATCCCTTCTCCTTTGCCTATTTAGCTGCAGAATCTGATTGGAATCGTTTGTATAAGAACTGACTAAACCTTATGTAGTGAAAAGCCAGGTTGCCTCGTTGTTGATTCTAGTTTTACTGACATCCTGCAGTTCGGATGACTCTGTTCCTCAACGTTTAAACCCTGCGCTGGATGGCTGCTTATGTCTGAACGATGTTCAGATCATAGGCAGCCATAACAGCTATAAGATTGCGGTGGAGCAAGCAATTCTGGATTACATTGATCAGCTTGACCCGTCGCTCTCGCCTGCCTTGGAATATGAGCACATTCCGTTAGTTGATCAGCTGGAACTGGGACTTCGAAACCTTGAATTGGATGTCTACTACGATCCCTTAGGCGGCCGATACTCGGATCCCGAAGGTCTTAATGTGGTCCTGCAAGCTGGAAAAACGCCTTTGCCCTATGACGTGGATAATCAGCTTGAAGAACCAGGCCTGAAAATGTTTCATATTCAGGACGTAGATTTTCGGAGTCATCATCTACTGTTTTCAGAAGG
>JBDWQX010000093.1:0-14295 GCA_039986395.1 Cyclobacteriaceae bacterium | reverse complement strand
CGCGATTCCTCACTGCGTATCGGAGTAACGGTGTGTTTTTATAGATCCCTTCACTGCGTTTTGGAATGGTATGGATGGATAGATTCTTCCTTCGTCAGAATGACAAAAGTGTAGAGGGCTGTGTTGCGTTGCGGAATTCCTTCGCCGCGTATCGGAATGACAAAAGCGTATAGGGGCTGACGTAGACTTGGCGTTTACCACTTGAAGCTTGCAACTTAAGGCCTGCAACCTTCCCCTTGTCGCTTGTGGCTTTATTCATCCCTTAGAATGCTCGACGGATTTACGGTCATGACGCGATAGACCTGATAGCTGAGGGTGAGTGCGGTGATTCCTAGCACTGCAAGGAGTGTCACGATCGGAAAGCCGAGATTTAAATTGATGCTGTAGGCGAAGTTTTCGAGCCAGCTTTTCATGAACACGTAGGCGAAAGGCAGGGCGACGACGATCCCAAGGACGGAGGTGACGATGTAACGCTTGCTGACAACTCCTGCGATTTGCTGAACTTCAGCGCCGAGGACGCGTCGGATTCCGATCTGCTTGATTTTCTGCTGGATGTTGATGGAGGATAGTCCAAAAAGCCCAAGTAGTGCCAGGAAGATGGCGAGGCTGGTAAATACCTTCAAGAGTGCGGCGAACTCCTGCTCTTTCTGATACATGGCTTGTAATTGCTCATTGAGAAACCGATAATCGAAGGGGAATCCACCTTCTCTGAACACTTCTTTCCAGGTGCTTTCCAGGTTTTGCAGCGTTTGACCTATGTTCTCTGTCCGGTATCGGATCATGACGTTTCTGGGCTGTCCTAACCATAATTCCATGGCCAATGGTCCGATTTGGTGGTGGAGACTCTTGTAATGAAAATCTTGGAAGACGCCAATGATTTGGTAGTCGCCGCGAGCGAATTCCACCGTCTGTCCGATGGGATCTTCGAGACCGAGCATTTCTGCCATGGTCTCGTTAATGATCAACGCCTCAGCAGAGTCTCTTGCGTATTCTTTGGAAAAGAATCGACCGCTCACCATTTCGAGATCGAGAATCTTATCAAATTCGTAATCCACACCAAAGTAGGCTGCTTGGATCACTTGGTCTTCGGGCCATTCTTTTAAGCGTAGCGGGCTGCCACTTGTGCTGCCGTCGGGCGATGGGCCAAAACTGACCGCTTCGACACCAGGCACGTTTAGGGCTGCATCGACGTAGGTCTGTCGACGGGCATTCATTTCTTCACTTGCGAATTTGGCCATTACAATGCCGTCGCTCTCGTATCCTAGGTCTTTTTTGGAGAAATAGCTGAGCTGGGTAATTACAATCAGACTGACCATTATTAGGGCAGCTGAAATGCCAAATTGCAGTAGTAGTACCAACCGACCTACCGAAAATTTTCTAGTGGTGGCTGCCGAAAGTTTACTTCGTAGCAACTGCATGGCTGAGTATGCTGAAAAGGTACTTCCGAAGAGCACGCTGCTTAGTAGAGTGAAAAATACGAGTATAGAAACCGATACCAGAACTGCGATGACGATGCTTTCATTGATGATTTGAAAGAGTTCGAATTTTCCTAGAAGGAGAATGAGCGTCCAACTCAAAAGACTAGCAAGTGTCACGACGATTAGTGTTTCGGATCCCATTTGGACAAATACTTTTTTTCTGGAGGTGCCGAATACTTTTCGAATTCCGATTTCCTTCGAACGTGTACGTATCAGAGCACTGGTGATGTTGAAGTAGTTGAAAAAGGAAATGATGATAATAAGTACAGCGATGACACCGAGACTGATCAGGTTGTCAGGGTCGTTGACTTTAAATAATCCGCCTTGTGGATTACTTAATCCACCCGAAGTGAGGTAGATGCTCTTCAATGGTTGCAGCTGAATGTTAACGCTGGTGTTCGATGCATTCCTATGCGTTTGAAAAAGATCGAGCATCTTCTTTTCGAGTCCAGCAATTTCCGCATTTGGATTCACCTGCACGTAGGTGAGAAATCCTAACCATCTCCAACTAGTCAAGGGCTCGAGCGCTCCCGGACCGGGTTTGAAGGTCTCAAATGAAATAAGAAAATCAAAGGTGAAATGTGATTGGTCAGGGACGTCTTCGATGACGCCAATGACTTTGAGATCGATTTCGTTGTTATACGTGACGATCTGCCCAAGTGGGTTTGATTCTCCAAAGTACTTGGTCGCTGTTTTCTCGGTAAGAATGATGGTGTTAATCTCTGAGAGTGCTCCCTGTGGATTCCCTAGTTTCCATTGGAAGGAAAACATCTCGAAGAATGGGGCTTCCGCAAAAAACACTTTGTCCTCGTAAAAGGACTGATCCTGATACTTCATCAGGACGCTGTAGGAGTATCGCAACCTGGCAGCTTTCTCTATTTCTGAAAACGAGGCTTTCACCTCGGGACCGAAGGCAGGAGGGATGATCGGATAGTTCATCTTTGTCGTGCCTCTTTCGAAAAGCGTGTTTATCCGATATATCTGCTCACTGTTTTCGTGGAACGAGTCGTAGTTCAGTTCGAAATTGACGTAGAAGATTATGTAGAAAACACTGGTGAGACCGATTACTAGTCCCAGAAGGTTGATTGTAAAGTAGGTTTTCGTTCGAGCAAATGATCGCCAGCCAACTTTGAAATAATTAGCCAACAATGCAGGGAAGAGAGAGGAGGTAGCCCGCTGATTTGAATACACCATTGAAATGGAGTTGAGATCGTTGTAATCTTCATTAAGGATTTTCCGAAATGCTTCATCCTCAGATGTCCCCGTTCCTACCAACGCTTCAAATCTGCTTCGCATGTGGTCTTCCAGTTCCTCGATGTCTGCATCCTCGAAACTGCTGTGTTTTCGAAGCTGCGATTTCCAATTTCTTATTTCGTTTTCCAGGTTGAAGCTCATTGTACGGTTGGGTTGAGGTTCCACATCTTAGTTAGCATCACGATCATTTCTGTCCACTCGGACTTCTTTGTCTCAAGCAATTCCCTGCCTTCCTTTGTTATGCTGTAATATTTTCGTTTACGACTGTTTTCCAAAACTTTCCAACTGGCTTTGATGTGATTGTTTCGCTCGAGTCGATGTAGGACTGGATAGAGCATCGGTTCACTCCACTCCAGACTTCCTCCCGAATACTGTTTCACTTTCCTTATGATTTCGTACCCATAATCTTCACCATCCAAAAGAATGGAAAGAATTATAGGGATGGTGGAAGCTCCTATTATTTCTTTGGAGATCATACTTAATGCTGTTAGGTATATTGTACACCTAATACGATTAGGTATGACAAAAGGTTGTGTTTTGATTTGATCAATCCCTTTTATCTTTAGTGATACATCGACGCATTTGAAACATGAGTAACATTCCTGAAAATCAAATTGGTGATTGGTTAAAGAAATTGGAGCGTGAGAGCTGGCAGTTGGAATTGCTGGTTTCGGCCTTTACCATTTTTTTACTGATGATCGCAATAGAATCCTTTGAGGGTTTCATATTGAGCATTCAGTATCAGTATGATCTTTCGGATAATTTTCTAACGTTCATTTTCATTTTCCTTTTTTTACTACAAAAATCACTTGTCGCCCTTACGATCTGTCTTGTCGGACATTTGATGCTTCGGGGGTTTTGGGTTGGAACCATTGGGTTGCGATCAGTACAATCCAGTATTGACTTTTCTCAGTTGAATTACAATGATTTTTTCACCGAAAAACTTAAGAAGAAGGTAATCAGCCTCGATCAGTTGGTGATCAAATTAGATGAAATCTGCAGCGTGATTTTCGCCTTTGCATTCCTTGTCATGTCAATGCTGCTTGCCTTCGGAATGTTCCTTTTGTCTTTTGGTGTCTTAGCAATTGTTCTTTCCACCCTTGGAGAAATTACGCCAGATAGCTGGGATAATGTTGTTGGGGTAGTGGCAGCGTTCATTTTCTTCACGACGCTGATTATGGGACTAATGTACATGATCGACTATTTCACTCTTGGATTCTTTAAGAAAGTGAAGTGGCTAAGAAAAATCTACTATCCATTTTATAGGTTTTATAATGTGATCACGCTGGCAGTACTCAGCAGAAGTATCTATTACTACATGATCAGCAAGTTTACCAAGAAAAAAATTAGAACCGTTTACGGTCTTGTCGGTGCCATTATTGTTGTTATGGTACTCTTTGATTTTGACCAACATCAATATTTTCCATCTGCGGAAACGGATCGTCTGATTTCAATAAATTACTACGACGACTTAAGAAAGGAACATGAATACATTGACAGAGCCAGCATTGCATCGCAATACCTGGATGAACCTCATTTTCAGCTCTTTTTAAGATATACTCCAAAGGACAATTCAATTGCGGCAGAGCACTGTCCTGACTTTGTTCCTGTCAAGGATGAGGGAATAAATTGGAGCTTATCTCTTAATACAGAGGGTGGAAATTTCACCATAAATGATCAAGATCACGCAGGTGAGGATTTCGATCAGCTATTGTCATGCTTGAGCGCCATCTATGAAGTTTCAGTTAATGATTCTGTCTATCAAGAGCTCAGCTACTATTACTATAAGCATCCAGATAAGGATCAAAAAGGACTACTGACTGTGATACCTACAAGTGAGTTTAGGGATGGAGAAAACCTTCTAAGAATTCGAAAAATAAGGGTTATCGATCGTGATTCTGTAAAAACTGGCTATCAATCCTTTGCACGAATTCCCTTTTGGTATAAAAAATAAAAGCCCCTTCCTTTCGGAAGAGGCTCTCAAATGTTTTACTAAATGTCTTTATGCTACCTGAGCATCAAGTTTTTGACTCAGTACATTTTTTGGTACCGCACCAATTTGCTTGTCAACGATTTCTCCGTTTTTAAAAACAAGCAGGGTAGGGATTGAACGGATACCAAACTTTGCTGAAACTTCTGGATTGGCATCAACATCTACTTTTCCAATTACTGCTTTCCCGTCATATTCAGAAGCAAGTTCTTCAACCACAGGTCCAATCATTTTACATGGACCACACCATTCGGCCCAAAAATCCACCAATACTGGTTGGTCGGAATTGATAATTTCGTTGAAATTATTGTCAGTTATTTCTACTGGTTTTGACATTATTATTGACTTTAAAATTTATTAATCCTTGTGTAAATAGGTGAACACAAAGATATGCGGAATAGTTTATCATCTGAGGAGATTCACAGAGATTGTTACGTGGTTGACACATTAATTCTTTGATAAGATTTTGAAGTCAACCTCTTCCATAGATTTTAATTCTTTGATTAGCTCATCCGTCGGTTCGATTGTGAACTTTCTGCTCAACATGTCCAAATTTATTGCACGATCATCGTGAACACCTGAGAGCGAAAGTTTCAAAATACACTTGCCTGGAAAGAGCCCGGCGATACGTTCAATCTCGTCCACAATAATGGAATTAATGTCTTCCAGTCTGACGTTTAACTCCAGGCCTTTGGTCATCTTTTCTCGAATTTCACTCAAGTGTTCAATGTTGTGAATTTTCAACTCAAGTTCCTCACTATTCCAGCGATTTTGAACCGTCGCTGAAATGTACAAAAACCATCCCTTTTCTAACATTGGTTTGAACTTCAGGTAGTCCTTTGAGAAAAGATAGAAGGTGTAATTGTCACCAAAATCTTCCAAGACGAATTGACCAAAAGGATTTCCTTTTTTGGATGTTCGATGTTGCACATCACTTAGTATTCCTCCAAGCTTTATCTCGCGACCTCTCAATTTTTCTATGTCCGTTACTTGGCTGATCGTAGTGTTGGTCAGGAAGTCCATTTCAAATTTGAACTGATTGAGTGGGTGTCCTGAGATGTAGAGACCAACCATCTCCTTCTCGATATTCAATTTTTCTATGTCACCATATGGCTCGATTCGTCCAACCTTAGGCTTGGAAATATCGGTTCCCGAAGCTCCTCCAAATAGGGAAGACTGATTGCTTGCTTCCTCCTCTTGCATACGGTTTGCGTAACGTATGGCCTTTTCTATAAGGGAGGTTCCTTCGTCATCTGGCTCCACATATTGCCTTCGGTGAAATTCTGGAAAGCAGTCAAATCCACCACCTTTCGCCAGACTCTCAAAGGATTTTTTGTTAACCGTTCGGAGATTTACGCGCTTTGCAAAATCGAAAATGTCTGCGAAAGGTCCATTGGCATCTCGCTCTTCAATAATACCCTGTACTGCAGATTCGCCAGTGCCTTTGATTGCACCCATTCCGAAACGAATCTCGCCTTCTTTGTTTACTGCAAAATCTTGATCCGATTCATTGATATGTGGACCGAGCACTTTAATTCCTCGATTCTTACATTCTTCCATGAAGAAACTCACCTTGTCAATGTTGCTCTGATTGTGAGTGAGAACAGAAGCCATGTACTCTGCGGGATAGTTCGCTTTGAAATATCCTGTGTGGTATGCCACCACCGAATAACAGGTACTGTGCGATTTATTGAATGCATAAGCTGCGAATGCTTCCCAATCTTTCCAGATTTTCTCAAGCTTGTCCTCGGGATGGCCATTTGCTTTTGCGCCCTCAACAAATTTTGGTTTCATCTTATCAAGCACCTCACGTTGCTTCTTACCCATCGCCTTTCGGAGTACATCAGCTTCGCCCTTGGTAAATCCAGCTAAAGACTGAGAAAGCAGCATCACTTGCTCTTGGTAGACTGTGATACCATAGGTCTCAGCCAGGTATTCTTCCATTTCTGGAATGTCATACTCGATTTTTTCCGTTCCAAGCTTCCGTGCTACGAAGTTGGGAATGTACTCCATCGGTCCAGGTCGATAGAGTGCATTCATGGCAATTAAGTCAGCGAACCGATCCGGTTTTAATGCACGCAGATGTTTTTGCATTCCAGGAGACTCAAACTGGAATGTACCGTTGGTTTCTCCACGCTGATAGAGCTCGTATGTCTTTTTATCATCTAGTGGCAACTCATCTACGTCAATCGTGATCCCATGACGTTTTCTGACATTCTCAACTGCAGATTTTATAATAGATAATGTTCGTAGACCCAGAAAGTCCATCTTCCGCATTCCTGCGGATTCGACTACACTATTGTCGAACTGTGTTACCAATAAGTCGGAATCCTTTGAGCGTGCGAGCGGAACAAAGTTGCTCATGTCGTCCGGGGTGATGATGACCCCACATGCGTGAATGCCTGTGTTTCTAAGGGAGCCTTCCAGAATGATGGCTTGATTCAATACTTGAGAGGGGAGGTCTGTACCTTTTTTAAGATCCTCCAGTTCTTTGACTTCCTTGAAGACCGAATCAAAATTTGCACCTGGTCGTTCCGGGACAAGCTTTGCAATTGAATCGGTTTCAGGGAGTGGAAGCTCCATAACTCTGCCAGCATCTCGAATGGCAGACTTTGGTGCCATGGTACCATAAGTAATGATCTGAGCTACCTGATCATTGCCGTACTTTTCTATGACATAGTTGATGACTTTTTCCCGACCTTCATTGTCAAAGTCAATATCAATATCAGGTAGTGATACACGATCTGGATTTAGGAATCGCTCAAAAAGCAGATCGTATGCAATCGGATCAACATTGGTAATGCCGATACAATAGGCCACCACCGAACCTGCAGCTGATCCCCTCCCTGGTCCAACTGCCACGTCCATTTCTCTGGCCTTCGCTGTGAAATCCTGAACAATTAGAAAATATCCAGGATAACCCGTGTTTTCGATCGTAGCTAATTCGAAATCAATTCTTTCCTTTATTTCATCGGAAAGTTCATCGTATCGTTTTTCAGCACCGATGTAGGTGAGGTGTTTCAAATAGGCATTCTCGCCTCTATTTCCGCTGTCTTTTTCATCTTCGGGATCGAGAAATTCGGAGGGAATGTCAAATTTTGGGAGGAGTACATCTCGCTCCAGACTGTACTCTTCAATCTTATCAACTAGAGCAGAAATATTTTCTATGGCCTCTGGAATATCTCCAAAAGCTTCCTTCATTTCTAATTGAGTTTTGAAGTAGTAATTGTCATTGGGAAGTCCTGGGCGGAAGCCTCTGCCTCGCCCTATGGGTGTACTTTGCTTTTCGTTTTCCTTAATACAAAGTAAGACATCGTGCGCTTTTGCGTCTTCACGATCCAGGTAGTAATATTCATTGGAGGCAAGTAGCTTGATATCATGCTTTCTTGCAAAGCCAGCAAGAATCTCATTTAGTCGATTCTCTTCTTCAAGATCATGCCGATTTAGTTCTAAATAGAAATCTTCCTTGAATAGTTCTTTCCACCAAAGCAGGGCCTCTTCTGCCTGAGTCTCTCCAACATTCAGTACAAGATGTGGAATTTCACCTGCCATGCTACCACTCAGAGCAATAAGTCCTTCTGAGTACTTCTCAATCAGTTCCTTGTCAATCCTGGGATAGAGACCATAGTTGCCCTCTTTGTATGCAATCGAGCTGAGCTTGATGAGATTTTCATATCCCTTCTTCGTTTTTGCTAGCAAAATCTGGCGAAACCTTTTGTCGGGATTGTCCTTGGTGAACTGAAGTTTCAAGCGTTCTTCGGCAACAAAGAATTCGCAGCCTACGATCGGTTTGATGCCAGCCTTAACTGCAGCTCCAACAAACTTGAAAGCGCCAAACATGTTACCAAGATCAGTAAGTGCCACCGCTGGCATCTCGTACTCCTTGGCTTTGCTAACGATTTCTTTAACATCGGGAGTGGCTTGAAGCACAGAGAATTGAGAATGCCCATGCAGATGGCAAAAAGAGCCTTTGATATCTTCAGCACTTACCTGTTGATCACCAATCTTTCCTGTCGATTTCTCTCTCTTCGTGGCAAAGTTGGCATCGTCAAGGTTGGGAGCTTCATACTCAATTTGACTGGGCTCCGTATCATCAATTGGAGCTATGATTGATCGCCGTAGGCATTCGAAAAATGCCTTGGCTGTCGCATCCACATCGTATGCTGCATCATGAGCGTCACCGAAACCTTCACCGAAGAGCTTGGTATAGAGTTCGATCAGTTTTGGCTGCTTGAGCCTACCACCGATTCCTCCTTGAAGTTGACAAAACTCGACAGTCTGAGTTGAGGTGTCGATGTTTGCCGCATCGGCAAGCAAGTTCTCTTGCTTCGATCTAAGGTATTCGGAACCGATGATCTTGTTGTCGAACTCAATGTTGTGACCGACGAGTACCTCTGCTTTTCTGACATCGACGCTGAATTTTTCCAGCACTCCTGCTAAATCTTCACCGACTTCTTCCGCATGCTTAGTAGAGATTCCGTGTATTTTTTCTGCATTAAATGGAATCGTAAAACCATCTGGTTTTACGATATGATTCCCGGTGGACAACAACTTCCCTTTATGATCATGTAGTTGCCACGCGATCTGGACTAATCTGGGCCAGTTGTCGAGGTCTTCTACAGGCGCAGATTTGTTGTGGGGAAGGCCGGTGGTTTCGGTATCAAAAATGAGGTACATGCAGTAATTGGCTTTAACTTTTGCCGCTGGCTTTTGGCCTTCGAACAATGCGACCGTAAAAGATATTACAAATAAAAAGAGAAGAGCGATCCTTTTTGGGGTCGCTCTTCTTTTGTGGAAAAGTTGTTGATATGTCTGACTTAAAAGTAGGCACCAAAACCCATGAAGAGCTCATATCTCTGCTCAACTTTTACACCTTGATGCAACCTTTTAATAATGAAGAAGTCTTTTAAGCCTAATTGTAAATAATATGAAAAAAGGAAGCATTTTACTAGTTCTAATCTTTGTAAGTAATCTGTGTTTCGCACAATTCGTGACTGCGCAAAAGGAAGCCGAGAGTCTTGTTACGGGGCTACTCGAAACCTATCCTGGATTATCCGTAGCTGTTGGTTACGGAGACGAGATTGTTTGGAAAAGTGGATTTGGTTACGCCGACATATTGAATGAAACCACCGTGACCCCGTCACATCAATTTAGGTACTATAGTCTATCAAAGTCGATCACAGGTATAGCGTTGATCAAATTGATAGAGTCTGAAAAACTGGACATTGAGAGACCAATAACCGACTATCTCACTGATTTGCCACCAGCTTATAAGGATGTAAAGGTGAAATACCTGATTAATCATACTGCAGGTGTGAGACATTACAACGGAGGAGAATGGATGAAGATTAGTCAGCAAAATTGTGTAGACGCTTCTGAAGCGTTAAATACTTTCATAGAAAGCGATCTTGAATCTGTGCCAGGAGAGAAGTACTCCTATTCCTCTTTCGGTTATGTCATTCTATCGCGTTTGATAGAGGTCTTGTCTGGTCAGTCTTACAATGCTTATGTAAAACAGAGTATTCTGGATCCACTCGGGATTGAGTCTATTCATCCAGATCAATCTGAATTATTGAATACAGAGGTAACACATTATTCGAAATGGAATGCGTCTAAAGTAAAAGGAAAAGAAGCTGCCCTAGTAAATAATAGCTGCAAATTTGGAGGCGGAGGTTTTGTCGGGACAGCTGAGGCAATAGTTAAGCTTCATTTGGGCATTGCTAATGGCTTGTTGTTTTCTGATGAGTTGTTGAAGTTGTATTATTCTGGCATACCCACTTCACTTCGAGAGGAAACGGGGTATGCATTTGGAATAGGGGATGGAGAAAGTTCTGCGGGTGGCAGGTATCATGGTCATACCGGGTCAGCATTGGGAGCAAGCGCAGTATTACTTGTTTATGAAAAAAGCGAAACCTTACCAAAACCGCTTGTTCTCGCCATCTTGGGAAATATTAAAGATGCCGAAATGAATGCTCAGGCTGGGAAGGTAGCAGAGTTATTTAAGAAAGAAATCGATTGAATGTAGGTTGGTTTTATTTTTTTGCTGTCAAAAACTACTCAAGAATGAGGGATGAGAATCGATAGTTGAACAAAATACCAATGACTGTTTCTGGATGTTTACAGTTTTTGAAACATGTAGTTTAATCTCAATTTGTAGCTTTCCTAATAGCTTTTCTGATTCTATAGTACGTTCCACATCGACATATATTTCCACTCATAGCATTGTCAATGTCGTCGTCACTTGGATGTCGATTTTGTTTAACAAGTGCAAATGCACTCATAATTTGCCCTGTCTGACAGTATCCGCATTGAGGTACATTTTCTTCTTCCCAAGCAGTTAGAATTGGGTGGTTGGTGTCTGTCAATCCTTCAATGGTAGTCACTTTTTTACCACCAATCCGAGAAACGGGAATGCTGCATGAACGAATGGAAACATCATCTACATGAACTGTACAAGCTCCGCATTGCCCAATTCCGCAACCATATTTTGCACCAGTCAGCCCAAGCTCTTCTCTCAAGACCCAGAGCAATGGTTTGTCTGGTTCAACATCTATTGTATATTCTTTATCATTAATCGTCAGAGTTAACATATCAATTGGTTTTATGCTTCTAGTTGGTTTGCGATAGGTAGCTTTCTTATTCTTTTACCGCATGCTGCAAATATTGCATTACACAATGCTGGTGCGACCGGTGGATAAGGCGGTTCTCCTATGCCCGTTGGTGGTCCATTACTGGCAACAAAGTGTACTTCAATTTCCTTCGGGGATTCGCCCATTCTCAAAACAGGGTAGTTGTGAAAATTGGTCTGCATTGTTTGACCATTTTCCACATGTACTTCTTGATGTTTGGTAGCACTTATACCGTCGATTATAGCACCTTCAACTTGAGCTATCGCACCATCGGGGTGTAGAACTTCCCCACAATCAACGGCGGTGGTAAATTTGTGGATTTTCAATTTTCCTGCATCGACGGAAACTTCTGCAACATGGGCTATATATGTGTCAAACGTAAAATAACCAGCTATTCCCATCCCTCTTCCTGAAGGAAGAGATTGACCCCATGAAGACTTTTCGGCTGCTAGTTCCAATACCGCTTTCATACGTGAAGTACTTATTACAACCTCATCTTCTTCATCAAATTCAAACTTCCTCTCCTTTTCACCCAACACCTCCAGTCTAAATTCGAGCGGATCTTTCTTCGATTTAATGGCCAACTCATCCATAAATGATTCGACAACGAATGCAAGGGTATTATTTCCAGGAGCCCGTATCAAGGAACGCTTTAGGTTGGAAACGGCCAGGCTGTATTCCTGCCTAAAATTAGGTATTAGATTAGCCGGGAAGTGATTTGGAAAAAATTCAGACCCATAGGGCTGTTCGTTACTTCTGAATGCGTACCGGGAAGTTCCTGCCTGCCTGTGTAACCATGCAATGGGCTTGCCGCTCTCGTCGATCGATGCGCTCATTTTATGGTAGCTGAAAGGACGATACCCATCAAATTTCAGGTCATCTTCTCTTGTCCAAAAAAACTGAATTGGTTGTTTAACTTCCTTTGCAATTTTAGCAGCTTCAATTGTAAAATCAAGACCCAACCGTCTGCCAAATCCCCCGCCAATGCGGGCAACATGAAGCGAGATTTTTTCGGTCGGTAGCTCTAAAAACCTAGTTAAGAAATTTAGTTCAGCAAAAGGCATTTGCGATGTGGACCATATTTCGCAACTATCATCTTTCAAGTCGATGGTACAATTCACTGTCTCCATACAAACATGCCCGATGAATGGTACATGGTAAATAGCCTCTAAGCGGTTTTCATCATTTTCTAAAATTTCGTATACATCACCATCATCCCTAACTTCGAGTCCACTGTCTGACTCAATCAATTTGGAGCAGATTTCATGGAGATTACTTGTACTTTCATTAGCGTTTGTTCCTAAGTTCCATTCAATTTTAAGGGCTTGACGACCCTTAAGAACGGCCCATACAGATTCTCCCACAACGGCAACTCCTTCTTGACAGTATGGCCTATCTTGATTGCCGTGGAACGGAACGAGGAATGCCCTTTTTACACCTTTGATAGCTAATGCTTCGGCTGCATCAAATGATGCAACTGTTGCTCCATAAGTGCTCCCTTTTTCTATGGATGCGTAGAGCATACCTGGTATTCGGACATCTTGCCCGAATTTCACTTTACCAGAAATAATATTTTGAATGTCAGGGTTAGAAACCTTTGAACCAATTATATCGAAATCTGCTTTCTTCTTGAGCACTATATCATCAGAGGGTTTAAACGTGACGGCCGCCGCTGCCAAATCTCCAATGGGCAATCTGAGTTTGTTTTCAGTATTAAAAACAACACCGTTTTTTATGTCACATCTACTTTTAGTAATTCCCCATTTTTGAACTGCAGCTTGCAAAATAAGATCCTTTGCAACTGCACCTGCCATGCGCATTGGTTCCCAGAATACTCGAACGCTATTACTACCGGCTGCTCTTTGGTTACGACCTTCAAACTGAGCATTTGCATCCCCTTGTTCCACTACAACATCCTTCCAATCTACTCCAAGTTCTTCGGCAAGCAGCATCGGTAGAGATGTCCTTACACCTTGTCCAATTTCGGGTACTGGATTTGTAATTTGAACCAGACCGTTCGTATTAATGCTTAGATACACATTTACGTTTTGATAGGTGCCTGCTTTTCTTCCAGGAGATTTCTTTTTGCAACTAATATTAAAACTCAATAGGAGTCCTCCTGCTGCCAAACCACTGACTTTGATAAAATTGCGTCTTTGCATCGTGTTAGTTGTTCTCTTCGATTGTGTAATGAATATACCTAATAGTATTATGTATTTCTTAAAACCAGGTTTACCTAACGATATTATGTACTCTTAGGTTTTGATTTCTCATCTCAAGTATGGAAAAAGCGGTCCGCAGTGTATAAGCGCACTCAAAAGTTTGATGAAGGAAGGGATTGTTCACTTAGTTATTGGAAGTGAATATGAAAGTCTAAATCAAAAAAAGCGACCCATAGGGTCGCTTTTTTCTGACTGAAAGTATGTTTTGTCTACTCTGTCCTCAAAGACTTAACCGGATTCGACCTTGCCGCTTTCCATGATTGGAAACTGATCGTAATCCAGGCGATCACAATGGCACCAAGCCCTGAAAGAACAAAAGTGATTGGTTTCATGCTTGTTCTGTAGGCAAAATCTCCCAGCCAATATTCCATTGCCAGATAGGAAATGGGGATGGCGACCACAAATGAGATTAAAACAAGCTTGATGAAATTTTTGGAAAGAAGATTTACAATGTTGGAGACAGATGCACCCAATGTTTTTCTGATTCCAATTTCCTTCGTTTTTTGCTCCGCAGTAAATGCGGCCAATCCGAAGAGGCCTAGACACGCTATCAAAATTGCCAGGATAGCGAAAATTGAAAATATCTGACCAATCGTCTGCTCTTCTTCATACTGCGCATTGAACTCGTTGTTCATAAATCGAAAGTCGAATGGCTGTCCTGGTGCAATCTACCTGGGAAAAGTTTGCACCAGGACAGCCATTCGACTTTCGATTTATGAACA
>JBDWQX010000092.1:0-7214 GCA_039986395.1 Cyclobacteriaceae bacterium | reverse complement strand
CCGTTGTCAGTTTTTATTTTGACTTCAAAGATTTTTTTAATCCCATAATAATTTTTGAAATCTCAACACTTAGATTTCTTAGTTTTTCAGCTGTTTCTCCCGAGATATATCTAAGTCTCTCGGCTAGATAGAGCATTGATTTACACTCACTACAAGACCCCATAGAGAAGTTTAGAAACCTGTTAAAATCAGCGTTGCTTTCTCTGTCAAATCCTTCTGCTATATTGTTTGAGGTCGATTCAACTGCGCTGCAAATTTGATCTCGGAATTTGTAGTCCGAATGCGAACCAAATTCTTTATAAATTTCCACTGCTAGATCTTGTCCTTTTTGCCAAGCAATAATTTCTTCAAATTTCTGAATTACCATTTTTTCTAATTGCTTTACTGAAAACTAATTACTGGCAACTGATAACTTTATCATCCAACGCTACCCTCGAGGGTTAGAGCAAGGAGCTTTTGTGCTTCCACTGCGAACTCCATCGGTAGTTTATTCATTACTTCTTTGGCAAAGCCGTTGACGATTAGTGCGACTGCACTTTCTTCGTCAATGCCTCTTTGCTGACAATAAAAGATTTGATCTTCTCCAATTTTGGAAGTTGTGGCTTCATGCTCAATTTGAGCTGATTTATTGTTAATGTCTATATATGGAAATGTATGTGCGCCGCATTTGTCTCCCATAAGCAGGGAGTCACATTGTGAAAAATTTCGTGCTCCGTCCGCACGTTTCATTACCTCTACCTGTCCGCGATAACTGTTTTGAGACTTTCCCGCTGAAATTCCCTTAGATACGATCCTGGATTTGGTGTTTTTACCAATGTGCGTCATTTTGGTTCCAGTATCTGCTTGCTGATGGTTGTTTGTGACCGCTACTGAATAGAATTCACCAACGGAATGATCACCTTTCAAAATACACGATGGGTATTTCCAAGTGACAGCTGATCCGGTCTCCACTTGTGTCCAGGATATTTTTGAGTGGTCTCCTGCGCAAATTCCTCTCTTAGTTACGAAATTATAAATACCGCCTTTTCCATTCTTATCTCCTGGGTACCAGTTCTGGACTGTAGAATACTTCACTTCTGCATTTTTCGCAGCATATATTTCTACAACAGCAGCGTGAAGTTGATTTTCGTCTCTCATTGGTGCGGTACAACCTTCCAGGTAACTCACGTAAGAGTCATCGTCCGCGACAATCAGCGTTCTTTCAAATTGACCAGTATTTGCGGCATTAATCCTGAAATAGGTAGACAACTCCATTGGGCATCTTACACCTTTGGGGATGTAGCAAAACGACCCATCGGAGAAAACGGCAGAGTTGAGCGCTGAATAGTAGTTATCTCCAACTGGGACTACTGATCCTAAGTATTTCTTTACCAGTTCAGGGTGCTCTTTAACAGCCTCACTAAATGAGCTGAATATCACACCAAGCTCGGAGAGTTTATCCTTAAACGTTGTCGCTACTGATACCGAATCAATCACTGCGTCAACAGCCACACCAGTTAATCTTTTTTGCTCTTGAAGAGAAATACCTAGTCGCTCAAAAGTTCTAAGCAATTCAGGGTCGACATCTTCAAGTTTTTGCGTCTTATTCTGTTTAGGAGCTGAGTAATACTTTATTGCTTGTAAGTCAATCTCTGGATACTTGACATTGGGCCATTTCGGCTCAGTCATTGATTGCCACTTTCGAAATGCCTCTAACCTCCACTGTAGCAGCCAATCTGGCTCATCTTTTTTCGCAGAAATGAATCGCACGATGTCTTCACTCAGACCTGGAGGGGCTTCGTCTGCATCAAGATCTACCGACCATCCATGCTCATATTCTTGAGATGTAAATTGTTCTAATATTTCCTCGTCGGTATTCATAAGTTCACTCTGATCAGGTTAGCAAAAATAGCACTATTTATACTAATTCTAAATAAGAACAACCATCTCTCTAATAGGTTCAGAATACCTTGAATTTTTTTTAAAAAGTGATGTGTTTGTTTACACTTTCCTCAAGTGAAATGAACGTTTCTGTACGCTCAATGCCATCTACTTTTTGAATTTTGTCATGAAGGACCTCCCGTAAATGCAGCGTATCCCTGCAATATATTTTACAGAAAATGTTGTAATCCCCTGTCGTATATCGAATCGTAGCTATCTCTTCCATTTCTTTTAGTTGCGCAACCACTTGATCATACAAAGAACTCTTTTCCAGATAGATACCAAGAAAACAGGTAATGTCGAAACCCAGCTTTGCATAATCAATGCGTAACGTGGAGCCCAGCACTATCCCCATTTCTTCAAGTTTTTTCATACGAACATGAACAGTACCTCCCGAAACGAAGACTTTTTTAGCTACCTCGGTGTAGGGAAGTTTGGCATTTTCTGATAGAATGTTCAAAATTTTCAAGTCTATATTATCAATTTCGTAATTTTTGCTCATTTCAGTCATGGTAAATTATTGATTTTGTAGCTAAATAGTTTATAACTTATTAATTATGTATTTTTTGTATCATAAAATTACAATTTTTATAAATATCAATCTCATTTGTTACTTTTGAAGAATAAATAAGCACGCAAGCGGAGAAGTACTTGTGGTATTACCCGAGGTTCGAGGCCTCACTTCGCTCTACATTTTTGGGTTAAATGTTGTTTATTTTTAAAGGTCTTGGTAGGGGTGCCAGGACCTTTTTGTATTATTGTCAGTAGTCTTCGCAAAATGGCTAAAAGATTTACAACTAACCGCCCAACAACATGAGTAAGCAACCGTGGCTTGACAACTATCATCCAGACGTTCCAAAGTCGATAGACGCTGAGAAATACCAAAGCTTGCCTGCATTGTTTGCGGAGACCAAAGAAAAATTTGCAGATCGTCCTGCGTACGAAAACATGGGCAAGATCATCACCTTTGAAGAACTTGATGATCTCTCGACAAATTTTGCTGCCTTCCTCCAGAATGACTTAGGGCTAAAAAAAGGTGACAGCATAGCCATTCAGATGCCAAACATTCTACAAAGTCCAATCGCAATTCATGGAGCTTTGAAGGCTGGCTTGACGGTGGTAAATACAAACCCACTGTATACTCCTTCGGAAATGAAGCATCAGTTTTCGGATTCGGGAGCAAAGGCAATAGTTATTCTTGCAAACTTTGCAGGCAATCTTGAGGAGATTATTTCTGAAACCTCAATAGAACATGTGATCATAACCCAGTTGGGGGATCTCCTGGGAGGATTTAAAGGCTCTTTGGTAAACTTTGTTGTTAAGCGAGTAAAGAAGATGGTCCCCCCCTTCAAAATTGAGGGGGCAATCGCTTACAAGGAAGCCCTGGCGAAAGGAAGCAAGCGAACGCTAGATAAGCCTGAACTAGTTCCGCAAGATTTGGCGTTCCTTCAATATACTGGAGGCACAACAGGTGTATCTAAAGGAGCCATGCTCTCACATCGTAATTTGATTGCCAACCTGCAGCAGATTGAAGCGTGGCTGGCTCCCACAAATTTGGAGGAGGGAAAGGAGATATTTATCGCCGCTCTGCCACTCTACCACATTTTCGCGCTAAACGCCCATTCATTGCTACCCATGAAAATTGGTGCAAAGAACATTTTGATAACAAATCCCAGAGATATGAAGGGTTTTGTAAAGGAGTTAGGTAAGCACCCTTTCACGTTTATAACAGGAGTAAATACTCTTTTCAATGGCCTTTTGAATACCCCAGGATTCGCAGAGCTTGATCATAGCACAATCAAAGTAGCTTTGGCTGGTGGGATGGCCTTACAACGGGCAGTCTTTGACAAATGGGAATCTGTTACTGGAAATAGAATTGCCGAGGCTTACGGATTGACCGAAACATCGCCTGGCTTGTGCATTAATCCGATGGTAGGGGAGAATCGTGTTGGTACGATCGGCTTGCCACTTCCTGATAGTGATATTAAACTACTTGACGATGATGGGAATGAGGTTGGCGAGGGAGAAAAGGGAGAACTTTGCGCGAAAGGGCCTCAGGTATTTAGCGGATATTGGAACAAGGAAGAGGAGACGAAAAACTGTTTCATCAACGGGTACTTTAGAACTGGGGATATTGCGACCATGGATACTGACGGTTACTTTAGAATTGTAGACCGTAAAAAGGAAATGATCCTGGTTTCTGGATTCAATGTTTACCCAAATGAAATTGAGGACTGCATAGCCATGATTGATAAAGTTCTTGAAGTAGGTGCTATTGGAGTGCCAGATCCCAAGTCGACAGAAGCCATCAAAGTATACATCGTCAAATCTGATGATAGCCTGACAGAAGAGGTGGTTCTTGCTCATTGCGAAGAACGATTAACAGGTTACAAAAAACCCAAATATGTAGAATTCACGGATGAACTTCCAAAATCCAATGTTGGAAAAATTCTAAGAAGAATCATAAAAGAAGAGGACTTAAAGAAAAATACGTACAACTAATGAAATACAAAATACTTACTGCCTTTTTGCTAAGCTTTTCAGCAACAGCACTATTCGCTCAGACAGATACTACTTACTGGAAAAGTGGAGGAATCAGCACACTTACTTTTTCTCAGGTTTCACTGACTAACTGGGCGTCTGGGGGACAAAATTCCGCTGCCTTGAACTTTAATTTTGGTGCCTTTGCTGATTATAAAAAAGGAAGAAACCGCTGGGAAAATTCCATGAACATAGCCTACGGTCTGATCAAGCAAGCAGACGCTGATTTTGAAAAATCTGATGACAAATTAAACATCGTTACAAAGTATGGATACCAGATCAAGAATGGCAATGAAAAGTGGTTTTTCAGTGCCCTCTTGGATTTTAAAACACAATTTTCTAAAGGATTTGATCCTGAAGACAATACAACGGTGATTTCCGACTTTATGGCCCCAGGGTATCTTGTAATAGGAACAGGAATTGACTACTATCCAAGTGAATTTTTGAGCTTTTCGTATATTCCACTTACAGGTAAATTTACTTTTGTAAATGATCAAGACCTTGCAAATAACGGTGACTATGGGGTTGATCCTGCAGTGTTCGATACTGATGGGGTAACAATTCTTACACCTGGAAAGAACTCAAGGGCGGAACTAGGATCGTTTTTCAGAGCCAAATACCTCAAGGGTAATTTCGAGAGTCGACTAGAATTATTCACAAATTACATCGAGAATTTTGGAGACATTGATGTAAACTGGCAAAATGGACTGGTGGTTCAATTTAGTAAGGTCTTGTCAACGAATTTCTTCACTCAACTTATCTACGATAAAGACATCAAAATTGGAGCTGACGATAACGGAGATGGCGTAATCGAAGAAGCAGATGGTGAGTTCAAGGATCGAGTACAATTTAAGAGTGTAATTGGCGTGGGACTGACCTATCAGTTTGGAGCAACCAAAAAGTAGTTCTGAGTTACTTATCATTGCCATCAATTTTGTTGACCTACATTTTATTCAACCTACGAAACCCTAACCTGAGAAATGCCAGAATTTAATCCCACTGATGGAATGACCTACATCTATCCGATTCTTGTCGGATTTATGGTGATGGAATTTTTAGTTGCAAGGGAAAACTACTCCGATCGAAAGGATGTGCTCGCAGGTTTTGGAATTGCCTTTGGATCTTCGATTGTAGCATCCTTTACAAAAGTGTTTGCGGTCGTGGTCATCTTCCATTGGTTCTTCGAGTTGCTGGCACCCCTTAGAGAGCAGTACTTAGGATACACAAGCATTGGGTTTGCGTGGTGGGCCTGGATGCTAGCCATTGTGGCCGATGATTTCACATTTTATTGGCATCATCGCTTCAGTCACACAGTAAGAGTTCTGTGGGCTTGCCATGTACCCCATCATTCCTCTAAGAACTACAACTTTGCTGTTAGCATCCGAAATGGATGGTTCATTACACTTTACAAACCGATATTTTGGATATGGCTGGCGTGTGTTGGATTTGAGCCGGTGATGATTGGAACCGCTATGATCATCAATGGAACCTACCAGTATTTCCTTCATACGAAATTGTTGGGTTCACTTGGTTGGTTTGGGAAAATCTTCAATAATCCGTATGTGCATGCAGTACACCATTCAAGCAACGTCGAATATCTGGACAAAAATCATGGTGGCATTCTGCTGATTTGGGATCACCTCTTCGGAACGTGGCAGAACATTATCAAGGGAGTAGCACCAAAATATGGTATTTTGAAGGACCCAGAAACGTACAATCCTATCAGACTCAATACGCATGAATTTGAAGATATCATTAAGGATGTACGTAAATCAAAGAGCTTGAAACAAGCGCTTATGCATATTTTTGGACCTCCAGGGTGGAGCCCAGATAATTCGACTTTGACCGTAAAACAGATTCAGTCCGGAGTGGAGGCCACTCCGCAAACAAAAGCAGCTTAATTTTCTACTTTTTGGCTCCGTTTTCAAGGAGATAATCAACAACTTGACTATGTCCATTTTTTCTTGCCATGCTTAGTGGAGATCTAAATTCACGCCCTTCATAAGTTGATTTGTTGATGTCTGCGTTATTTGAAAGTAATAACTTCACCGCATCCATATAACCATTTCCTGCCGCTTGAATCAAGGGTGTTTCATCGCCTTTCACTAGCATATCAACTTCGGCACCATTATCAAGTAGGAATTGCATCACTTGCACTTTACCTCTGCTAGAAGCTGCAATTAAGGGGTTTCCGTCACCTTCGACACCCAAATTCACATCTGCGCCTCGATTGACAAGGTGCTCTACTTTTTCTAGGTCCCCCTTTCTGGAAGCAATAATTAATGCTGTGCCATCACCTTTGACAACCTTGTTTACATCCATGTCATTCTTGATTAGCAGATGCATCAAGTCTGGATTGCTTGAATTACTGGCCATAATCATCGGACTATCATCACCTGGTGAAGACAGATTAGGATCAGCTCCATTATCAATCAGCAGTTTAACAACATCTAATCGATTATTTCGAACTGCAAGGATAAGTGCGGTCCCATCCCCAGGGGATACCTCGTTTACTTCTGCTCCTTTATCTAAAAGGTATCTGGTTAATTCATAATGTCCGCTAGCAGCTGCCATCATAAGTGGAGCCCCATCGCCTCGAATTTTTTTATTTACGTCTGCTCCATTTTCGACTAACATTCTTGCGAAATCATAGTGACCACCACGTGCTGCTGCAATCAAGGCAGTAGCATCTCCTCGGGCCTTGAAGTTGGTCTTTGCACCAGCATTAATAAGCAATTTTCCAATATCAAGAT
>JBDWQX010000091.1:0-5879 GCA_039986395.1 Cyclobacteriaceae bacterium | reverse complement strand
ACTTTGGACGCTGGTAAGTCTCTCAAGCTCGGTCTTGTAGGTGGTATGGGAAGCTCGAGTTTTGCTGTTGACAGCATCCACAACAAGTATTTGCTCCTTGGCAAAACCAAGATCCTGTTCTCTCATGAAATTGATTTGACTAAGGACCAGGAAGGTGGCTAGCAAAAGACCAGCAGAGATGAAAAACTGAAAAATGATCAATGTTTTTCGCAGACCTAATCCCTTGGTATTGATATTCATGTTCCCTTTGATAGCAACAAGAGGTTTAAAACCTGATATAACCCAGGCAGGGTAGTAGCCTGCTAACAATGCGATTATGAATCCGAGTGCGAGGATGCTGAAAACAAACTTTGGATTTAGGAAATCAGCAATGAGGTAGTTCCTATCTATTAATTCATTGAAGTAAGGAAGCAACAAATACATCATCACGATGGAAATAAGGAATGCGATAAAAGTTAGTAGATACGATTCCATAAGGAACTGAGAAATCAAAGAAAGCCTGGACGAGCCAGTCACTTTTTTGATCCCTACTTCTTTAGCTCTGTTGGCTGACCGAGCTGTACTCAAGTTGATGTAATTAATGCAGGCCAGTAGAAGTGCAAAAATGGCGATCATTGAAACTGTCTTTACCTGATCTTCTGACCCTGAAGGACCAAAACTGTTGTGAACGCCCGATTTCAGGTAGATTTCTTCCATGGGAATGAAATCGACGTACATTGTAATTCCCATTTCTTCCAGCCAGTCTCCCACGTTTTCCACATACAAGCCTTCCGCTTTTTGTTCTGTGGCAATCGCGTCGGCATTTTCCTTGAGGAGTACGTAATTGCGAACATTGAAATTGCCCCATCCTTCGGTGTAGCTAAACCATTCTGCTAGTTTTTCATAAGTTGAAAAAGAGAACAACATATCAAATTGAACATGGGAGTTTCGTGGAATTTCTTTTACGACTCCGGTTATTTTAAAATCAATAGTGTCTCGAAAAGTCATGGTTTTTCCAACCACATTTTGATCGTCAAAGTAGATCTGTTTCATCGACTCTGTGATGACTACAGAATAAGGATCCTTCAACGCAGTTTTGGGATCCCCCTCGATTAGGTCAAAAGAAAAAATGTTGAAGAAATCCTCACTGACATAGTGTATTTTGTGATCGATTGATTTGTTATTCTGCTTCAATTTGAGGCTTCTGTCAGCTGTACGTGAGTAGACAACAGCTTCGACCCCAGGAAACTCTGTTTTCAGCTTATATCCAATCGGCCAGGCGTTCGTCTCCATCCGACCACCCTTGTCGTTGAATGAGGTGACTTTGAAAATCCGATTTCCATTTTCATGAAATTTATCAAACGACAATTCGTCCGATACATACAAAGTGATGAATCCACCAATGGTAAGCCCAATCGCGAGCCCAATAAGATTGATGGCAGAATGGGTCTTGTACTTCAATAATGTTCTAAAGGCGATTTTCAGGTTGTTGATGGTCATAGCGATAAAATTTAGTTGGAGTATCCATTTCGAATTTCGAAGAAGGTTTGGTCGAATGAGTTTTAGTGTGTCGAGGACAAAGAGCCATCGGGCTTTCATTTCGGTTCCTTCTTCAAGGTTATCATAGAAGACTTCTTCCATGTCTCCCTGTATTTCCTCAGAATAATCAGCTCTCAGAATAAGCCTAAGAAACCTGATGGGCCACTTTGGTGGATATACTTTCTTTGGATTCATATCGTCTTAAGATCGATCGATGCAGGTTGAATGTTTGACCAAAAACCTTCTCTGATTTCCTTGATCTCATGGAGTACCTTATGCGCGTGAGCTGTAGCCGTGTATATGCGTTTTCGTTTTCCACCTCTTTTCTTAGTTGATTCCCCAAATTGGGAATTAAGAAACCCTTTCTCCTCCATACGCTTGAGCGCTGATTGGATTGAGCCTACACTCAGCCTTTCACTTAGCCTGGTTTCGAGTTCCTTTTTGATCTCTACGCCGTAAGCATCGTCCTTCAAAACAATAACTGCTAGTAGAACCATCTCTTCAAATTCACCAAGTTTTGTCTTCTTCATTTGATATTATTCGTAATTGCAGTAAAAATGGTTACAATATTATTCGTAATTGCAGTTTTTTAAGTGAAATTCAATTTTAGTAGCAAGTTTGTCCAGCAATGGATTGGTAAATCGTCAACATTGTGAAATCAAAAAAAAACTACACTATGAAAAATTTTATCGTGATTTATCATGCGCCTGCAGAAGCAATGGCTGCTATGGCTGAGGCAACTCCAGAGCAAAAAATGGAAGGGATGAAACCTTGGATGGCCTGGAAAGATGCAGTGGGAGACAAAATGGTGGACTTTGGCGCGCCCTTGATGCCAGGATTGAGACTCTTACCTGATGGCACAACGGAAAATAGCACTAAAGAGGTGACTGGTTATTCCATTATTCAGGCGGAAGATATGGAAGGTGCAAAGTCTCTTTTGAAGGGACATCCACACCTAGCTTGGACCGGAGGATGTGATATCGAATTGCACGAGTGCGTTGCGATGTAGAGAAGAGTTGATAATTTTTAGCAAGTCATCCTGAACTTGTTTCAGGATCTTCAGCCTTTTAATTTGTGAGGTATCGAAGATTCTGAAATGAATTCAGAATGACCTCCTTTGTTAATTTTCCTGACATTGGCCTAATGGCAAGCCTGATTGAATTTCTTCAACTTATAATAGTTGTAGGGGAGAGGAGTGAGAAATCCCACGACCACCGCTGGAACCAAAGCAAGCCAATACATGGGATCGTCAAAAGCAGCCTTGCCACCAGTAATCATAAAGTCAGTACTAGTCATCGCCAACTCCATGGCAACCATGGAAATAAAGGACATGCCAAAAGCGGTCTTCAATGCAAAAGACCAACTGAAGTGCTCTCGAGACCTCAGGATGATGGTTTCAAGTAGAATTGAAGTCATAAGTCCGGCAATGATGGCTAATGTCATTTGCCAAATCAGTGGCGTAGAAGGGTAGAAGGCCTGGAGGAAAAACACCATTCCAAAATCTCCTATGGAGCAGCCAATCAGGCAGTTTAAAGTATTGAAAGATGCACGATTCCATTTTGGCCAGTCCGTCCAAAACCGCGTATCTTCTTTTATGGAGTATCCCCCCTGACTGAGCAAATGCTCAATGTGTTGTTTGGTCACACCTTCACCGGAAACCTCCAGCGTTTTAACTTCTTTGTCCAGGTCAACCTGCCAATACTGTATGGATTCATCTTTGTCAAGTGTGGGAGCTATTTTGTCTACACAACCTTGGCAGTGGAGGTCGGTTTTCACAGTTAAAGTTTCCATACTACGCAATAACAAAGATGAGAATAGAAATAGTTCTTTTCAAGAATATCTATTGCGGATTTGGTAGGTGTCTCTTTATAAAATCATGATATTTATAGACTAAGTGCAGCTTGAAATGCTATTTCACGTACATTATAGGGAATGACGTTCAAGATAGATCTTCTGACAGTCGTTGCATGCCTGGGTACTTTTCAGGGACTGGTTTTCACCGTGGTTTTTTGGCTGAAAAACAAAAATATCTCGAACAAGATATTTGCGCTTTTCCTTCTCGCCACGAGCATCAGAATTGCCAAAAACATCTTTGTTCATCTGAGTGATTTGAACCCAGACTTATTTCAGTCCAGATTGGTCTGGCGCACCTCTGTTTATGCAGGAATTTCTCATCAATTCGCAATCGGGCCATTTCTGTATTTTTATTTTCTCTCGAAACTTCAGGACCGCTTCGTATGGAAGAAAACCTTTTATATACACTTGGTACCCTATTTTATCCTGATTATCATGAGCCCTTTTCTTACATGGAGCTTTTGGAAATTTGGAGGGCTTTGGCTTTCCTACCTATCTATTCTCGTATACTTCCTGTTGTCACTGTACTCATTTGTTAAGCACAAAGCCTTCGTTGACAAGGGTACTGCTAAATGGTTAGGTGGGTTATTAGTAGTGATTTTCATTTTGCTGTTTGCCTACTCTCCAGCACTTTTTCGGTATGTCGGATATGTTGGTGGCGCGATGCTCTATTCCATCGCTATTTTGATCTCTGGATACTTCATGCTGATCAACAAGGGATCAGTGTCTTTCTTTCGCACAAAATATGAAACGTCTTCTCTTAAACCAGAGAGAGTGGGGGAGATTCGCGAATTAATAGAAGCATCAATGAATAAAAATAGGTCCTACCTTAACCCGGAGCTTTCGATGATTGGACTAGCGAAGGAGATATCTGTTTCCTCCCATCACCTTTCAAGAGTAATAAATCAGGAATTTGAAAGCAGCTTCACTGACTACATAAATTCCTTTAGAATAGAGGAGGCTAAAAAGAGGTTGTTGGATTCATCGTACGATCATCTAAAACTGTCAGCTATGGTCTTTGAGTGCGGTTTCAATTCAGTCCCAACTTTCAATACACTTTTTAAGAAAAAGTATAAAATGACGCCATCTGAGTTCAGACAGCGTCAGAGAAAGTCTTCACGGTCTAGTAGGTGAGGTCAAGTGCTGGATTCTTGGCAAAATCAGCGTCTGTAACAGCTACTCCGTTGATGTTATTTGTGTCCCAGTCTTGAGCAATTTTCCATTCCCCATCAACCCTTTTCAAAACCACATGAAATCGCGAGTAACTGTGTCGCGGGTCTTTTCCATCTTCTTCAATGACGATTTTTAAGTAGCCAACCTCGTATCCGGTGTTTCCTGAGTATAGTCTGTGTTCAAACCAAAAGTCAATGGTCTTTTTTCTGGGATCCGGCTTTTTGTAGGATTCGGTGATACGGTCTGCGTATTCACTTCCTATTTGGACACCCCATTTGCTTACCCGCAAAATATCCTCCGTGTGTAAACCATTGAAGGCTTTAGCGTTTCGTTGTTCCCATGCCTTCTTGAAGGGTTTCCAAAGCTGTTCGTTTACTTCGTTTTCTACCTCGATGTTTCTAGGAGCTTGTGCAAAAGCATAATGACCGATTATTGCTACAAGGGTTAATACTACTATTCTATTCATTGCGACTTATTTGATTGTTTTGAGTAATTCTAGCCCATGTGAGGGCAATTACTATTTAAAATCATAATTCTTAAAGAGTAATCCGTCATTTTCAAATGTTAGAAGATGCTCAAATAAATCAGGATTGATGCTACAATGTCTATCGTTGCATGAGTAATAATTACAATCCACAAGTTCCGACCATACTTCAAATAGATAAGTGCAAGGATTAATCCTACAGTTCCAGAGGAGAGAATTCCGACTATCCCTTGATACGAATGTGCCATTGCAAAGATTACAACGGATCCAACTACACCGAGAATTTTTGCCATTTTGGCACCTCCAAATAAGTCAATGATTCTATTCATTATGAATCCTCGGTAGATCATTTCTTCCGCAAACCCAGCATAGACTATCGAAATACCAATCGCAGCTGCTAGTAAAGTGGTGTTTCCACGGAGTTGCTCAAAAAAGCTAGTATCGAATTGTGAGTCAGTTAGTACTTCGTACCCAGGAATTATAAGAGTAAAACCAAGAATTGATAGGGCAATACCGAATACAAGCCCCATTCCGATAATCTTTGAATTTACGTGTCCCTTGAATAATCCCATCGATTTCCAGTTCCGACGATCGACTGACAATGGGAGGAATAAACTGGCTGTGACCAGAATTAAGAACAGAGGATTTCCTATTGGAATGGGCCTTGGAGCCCAGCCAGAAAACCGCCACACTAAGAAGAAAAGTATTTCAACTAGAAGAACTACTTTGGCAGATATCACTGCGTTGTTTGTTTTTTTGTCCATAAAAAATGAGTTTATGGCAAACATGGGAAGCTCTTAATGGAGCGTCGACCGAAAATGTATTACTGGACGTATTACTTGGATATCTT
>JBDWQX010000090.1:0-29007 GCA_039986395.1 Cyclobacteriaceae bacterium | reverse complement strand
TATAACACAGGAGTCACCCTGTGTTATAGGTTCAAACCTTTTCAACTACGTCATGCTGAACTCGTTTCAGCATCTTCCAATTCTTGGTAAGCCTCATGTAAGACCCTGAACTAAATTCAGGGTGACTCTCTGGTATGAGTTTTACCCTTCCAGCTGCGTCATGCTGAACTCGTTTCAGCATCTTCCAGTTTTTTAAATAGACTAACGAGGACCCCGAACTAAATTCAGGGTGACTCTCCGGTATGAGTTCTACCCTTTCAACCACGTCATGCTGAACTTGTTCCAGCATCTTCCATTTTATTGATTAGACTAGCGAAGACCCTGAACTAAATTCAGGGTGACTCTCCGGTATGAGTTCAACCGTGTCATACTTGTCGTTTAGCATTCTCCAAAAACACTCACGAAGGTATTTCAGGATTTTCCTACCACGTTGTCAATGTCTTCCTGATCAAACCAATCGGAGGCCAGATCTTTGAAGTCAGGGTTTAATTCTTTTATCAAATTCCACTTCCACTCCCGGTGCCAATTCTTGAGCTGCTTCTCTCTCGCTATTGCAGAGTAAATATTGGGACATGTTTCAAAATGCATCAGCAGCTTAAGTTTGTACTTAGTTGTGTGCTTTGACCCAATTCCTGCTTTGTGTTGTAGAGTCCTTCTTTCAATGTCATTTGTTACTCCAACGTAAAGACTGGTTCTACTGGAATTTGTAAGGATGTAAACGTAACCTCTCTTCATTTTTTCGGATGGACATAGAGGTAACTTCTGCAATGTAACCTAATTGTAACCTAAAATAATTGGTAGTGTATAAGTGTCTGAGTTGGAGCTCCCTCAACTGTGTCATGCCGAACTCCTTCAACTACGTCATGCTGAGCTCGTTTCAGCATTTTCCAGTTCTTGGTAAGTCTGATGTAAGACCCTGAAATGAATTCAGGGTGACTCCTGTGTTATAGGTTCAAACCTTTTCAACTACGTCATGCTGAACTCGTTTCAGCATCTTCCATTTTATTGATTAGACTAGCGAAGACCCTGAACTAAATTCAGGGTGACTCTCTGGTATGAGTTTTACCTTTTCAGCTGCGTCATGCTGAACTCGTTTCAGCATCTTCCTCACACAGCATAAATATTATACTACTTTTACTTTTTAAAGTACAAAGTAAGAGGGAGTCATGAATAACCGTTTAGCCAGCCTAATCCTCCTAATCATATGCTTATCTACTGTTTCGGAAGCACAAGTCGTTCAGCTTCCACCAGAAAAAGAGACCAGGTCTTCCAGTGGAGTGTGGTTTGGGATTTATACCAAGTATCAATTAAACGAAAAATGGTCGTACTATGGTGAATACCACATTAGAAGACGGGATGGCATTAACGATATGGCACAGATCTACTTGCGATTTGGTGCTACATATAAATTAGCTAAATACCTTGACGTGACAGCCGGATTTGTGAATCCATACTACTGGGCACCAGATCAGGACGACCCCAATGTAGACAAAATCGTACCTCAATATCGAACTTGGGAGCAAGCTGTTCTTGCTACCCCATTCCAGCACATAAGGGTTTTTCATCAACTCAGAATGGAGCAGCGTTTCAAGCGCGATTATGAAAAAGGATCTTCCTTCAAATTAACGCATAGATTTAGATACAAGCTGACAGCTTACATTCCTCTTAATCATCGGGATTTCATTCCGAAAACATTGTTTTTGTCACTTTACGAAGAAATATTCATTCAGGCAGGAAAGTCTGTTGTTTATGACCACTTGGAGGATAATAGAGCTTTTGTCGGGCTAGGTTATAACTTCAACCACAATGTACAAATTCAGGCAGGCTACATGTATACGTTTAGGCACGATGGATCGCCCCATAAGTACGAGCATAGAAATATTTTTAGATTCAGCCTCTACCATCATCTAGATCTTCACCTCAATGAGAAGCGTATTCCCGATGTGCCAATTCACTGATTGGTAGTACTGCTCAGCCTTCCAAGGCGGCAACACCAGGCAGCACTTTTCCCTCCATATACTCTAAGAGAGCGCCACCGCCAGTTGAAACGTAGGACACCTTTTCTCCATATCCAAGGTTGTTAATAGCAGCAGCCGAATCCCCACCTCCAATGAGCGAAAATCCACCATTCTCCGTTGCGCTCACGACCGCTTTTGCTATTTCATTGGTGCCTTCGGCGAAGGTGTTCATTTCAAAAACACCCATCGGTCCGTTCCACAAGACAGTCTTCGATTTTTCAACGATGGAAGAAAACACCTTTCGCGATTCGGGTCCGATATCCAATCCCATCCAACCATCAGGTATGCTATAGTTATCTGCTGTCTTCGTATTGGCATCGTTGCTAAAATTGTCCGCGATAATTGAATCTTTTGGCAACTGTAGATCCACACCTTTTTCTTTGGCCTTGGAAATAAGCTCCTTGGCTAATGCTAATTTTTCTTCTTCAACCAAGGAATTACCGATCTGCCCACCAATCGCCTTGAAAAAAGTGTAACTCATCCCACCACCGATGATTAGATGGTCAACCTTATCGAGTAATTTTTCAATAATCAAAATCTTGTCTGAAATCTTGGCTCCACCCATGATTGCTGTAAATGGCCGCTCCGATTTCTCTAGCACCTTTTGTGCATTTTCCAATTCTTGGTGCATCACAAACCCACAACACTTATCTGCGAAAAACTTAGCGGCGACAGTTGTGGAGGCATGTGCTCGGTGCGCTGTGCCAAAAGCATCGTTTACGTAGACATCACCAAACGATGCAAGTTTTTTTGCAAATGCTTCATCTCCTGCTGTTTCTTCCTTGTAAAAACGAACATTTTCCAAAAGTAGAACTTCCCCATTTTGAAGACTGCTGGCTGCTTCTAACGCAGAATCCCCAACACAATCATCTGCAAATTTCACGTCCACTCCAAGCTTAGCGGATAGATTTGGAATGATGTGCTTGAGAGAAAATTTGTCTTCTGGTCCATTCTTAGGGCGGCCCAAATGGCTCATAATAATAACGGAACCACCATCTCCCAGAATTTTCTTTAGGGTCGGAATCGCAGCATTGATCCTTGTCTCATCTGTCACTTGCTGTTGGTCGTCAAGTGGGACATTGAAGTCAACTCTGATGAGTGCTTTTCTTCCTTGAAAATTAAAATCTGAAATGGTTTTCATGGGCTTGAGAATTTGATGGCGCAAACATAATTCTCAATTCGTAATTGTTAATTCTCAATTACGAATTACTTCGTTCGCTCGATAGTAAACTGAACCAGATCTTCCAGCGAGTTTCTATACTTCGATTCAGGTAAAGAGGTCAGGATATCTTTCGCCTTTTGATGGTAGTTCTCCATTACGGTCGTAGCATACTCAATCCCGCCTGAGTTTTTTACAAAGGCAATTACTTCACTAACCACTTTTGGCTTGCTCTCACTTTTCTTCACCAGTTTTTTGATTCTTCGCACTTCGCTTTTTGTCGCCTTGCTGAGCGCATGAATAAGCGGCAGAGTCATTTTCTTCTCACGAATGTCAATACCTGTGGGCTTCCCAATCTCAAAAGCACCATAGTCAAAAAGATCATCTTTGATTTGAAAGGCCATTCCCACATTCTCTCCGAACTCGCCCATTTTCGCAACAGTTTCCTCATCAGCTCCGGCGGAGGCTGCTCCCACACGACAACACGACGTAATGAGACTAGCCGTTTTCGCACGTATTACCTCGTAGTAGATTTCCTCGTTAATATCCAGCTTTCTAGCTTTTTCCATCTGCAGCAATTCACCCTCACTCATTTCCTTTACGGCATGCGTGGTAATCCTCAGCAAATCATGATCACCATGGTCCATGGAAAGAATCAAACCCCTTGAAAGAAGAAAATCTCCCACCAAAACCGCAATCTTGTTTTTCCACAAAGCATTGATGGAGAAAAAGCCACGCCGATAATGTGAATCATCAATCACATCATCGTGAACAAGTGTGGCAGTATGTAGTAATTCGATTAGTGATGCACCTCTGTAGGTTGCTTCCGATATTTTTCCGACGGACCCCGCACTTAGAAATACAAATAGCGGACGCATTTGTTTTCCTTTTCGCTTCACAATGTAGCCCATGATCTTGTCAAGCAACATCACCTTGCTCTTCATGGACTGACGAAATTTCTTTTCAAATTCCGTCATCTCCGAGGCGACAGGTGACTGTATATCTTTTAATTTGAGCGGCATCTTAGTATTTCACAAATGTCAAACATTCTTCTGAGGAATGGGACACAAATCCAAGAATATAAAAGAGGATAGTCGTCATCGTATCCATATTTATCCTAACAGATCCTCGATACAAGTAATGAAAAACGTGGTTAAACGGCGAAGAGCTCAAAAAATGGGAGGGAGAAGACAAATGAGGACCTATATCACTTGCTAATAATTTCAGCACTCAAACTTATGAAATCGATTTATCTTTCCGCCTGATTTCTAAAAATGGTAAATGGGAAGAACTAAGGTTAGGTATTCAGAAATTGTTCCAAAGAAGAAGGATTGGCCTATTGTCCAACTCTCGAGAGACCGTAAAGCGTTCATGGATGAGGTGGCGAAGGACGCCTACGATAAATTTTTGATAGAGAAGAATGGTGCCTTGCGGGAGGAGATTGAAATGACGATTCACCGTGAGAAATTGAGGATGAAAGCCAATCCATGGAAAGTGGATCCACCAGATGAACACGCCTACTGGAGCGGAATACAGGCTCGCTTGCTAGATATTGACATTGACAATAAAGAAGAAGTCGAAAGGGAAGAGAAGAAAATTCTCATGGATATCATGCTGCGATATGCCGGGGAAATCTCAGGAAATTTCAAAAAGTCCTACTACCGTTTTGCTCAGAATTTTGTGACGTTCGGTTTTGCTCGATTATTGAATGCAGCTCGCGTCAAAGGCCTGCTAGCGCTTTTCAGCAAGCAACTGGATTTAGATGACAAATTGCATGTGGTCGGGGAAACAGAGCATATCCGGAGTCTGGCCAAAAAAGGAACGGTAGTAATGGTACCTACCCATTTTAGCAACCTTGATTCCATTTTGATTGGTTGGGCCATTCAGCACCTAGGGCTACCACCCTTTATTTACGGAGCTGGTCTCAACCTTTTTAACATACGGATTTTAGCGTATTTCATGAACAGCCTGGGAGCGTACAAAGTGGACAGGCGCAAAAAAAATCCTATCTACTTAGAAACATTGAAGTCCTATTCAAATCGAGCAATTCAACGGGGTTGCCACAGCTTGTTTTTTCCTGGTGGTACGCGCTCACGATCCGGTGAGATTGAAACGCAATTGAAAATGGGTTTGCTGAGTACAGCGATTGAGGCGCAGCGTGAGATGTATCAGGGAGCGAATGGAAAACCGGCCAAGAAGGTGTTCATCGTTCCTGTAGTGATTAACTACCATTTTACGCTGGAGGCACCAGCACTTATTAAGGAGCACCTGAAAAGGACCGGACGCGAACGCTACTATGTGGAGGCTGATGAATTTTCCACCTCATACAAGATCGGCACGTTTATGTTCAAGTTCTTCACCAAAGGCTCCGACATTTCTGTCAGTATTGGAAAGGGAATGGATATTCTTGGAAACTATGTGGATAATGAGGGTAATTCTTTTGATAAGAATGGAAACTCAATTGATTCGCAGGATTACTTCCTTCGTGGAAATGAAATAACCATAGATAAGCAAAGGGAGAATGAATACGTTCGGGTATTGTCACAGCGAATTGTCGAAGAGTACCACAAATACAATCGAGTATTTGCCAGCCACCTTGTGGCATTTACGGCATTTAAGATGCTGGAGCGGATGAACCCAAAAATGGATCTCTACAATGTGCTTAGACTTCCCGACGAAGATCTGGTGTTGGACTATCAGGAATTTGAAGATAAGTATGAGCACTTAAGGAGCAAATTGGAAAAATTGCACAGTGAAGGGAAAGTCAATTTGGCCCTACACATGAAGGCGAAATCTGAGAAATCAATTCTGCATGGTTTAAAAAATGTGGGCCTCTATCATGATCAAAGACCGCTGATATTAAAGGGTGATAAAATAATCATCAACGACACAAACACGCTGTACTACTATCACAACAGAATGAACGGCTATGGTCTCGAAAAGTACATCTAAAGAGGTCATCGGCGTAATAGGAGCAGGCAGTTTTGGTACTGCAATCGCTAACATTTTGGCGGAAAATTCTGCAGACGTTATTTTGTATGTTCGATCAGATGAGAAGGCGGAGGCCATTAAGAAGACCAGGACAAGCGCAGGTCAGAAGCTAGGTGAAAACATTAGAGTCACTCGAGATTTACAAGAAGTTGCAGAAAGCTGCGAGGTAATTTTTCCAATGGTTCCCTCAGCCAATTTCAGAGAAATGATTACCTCTCTTTCTCCCTTTCTTCGGCCCTACCATGTATTGATCCACGGAACCAAAGGGTTTGACTTGTACATACCAAAAGGAAGGAAAATCACGAAGGACTACCCCCTTACACGTGAGCATGTGAAGACCATTTCTGAGGTGATCAAAGAGGAAACTTCAGTGTTGAGGATTGGGTGTCTGGCTGGCCCAAACCTTGCCAGAGAACTCGATCAAAGAAAACCTGCTGCCACAGTGATCGCATCTCATTTCAATGAGGTAATCTCTATAGGGCAAAGGCTTTTGAAAAGTGATCGATTCATGATCTATGGGAGCGGTGATTTGATCGGTATTGAGTTGTGCGGAATTTTGAAAAACATCATTGCAGTTGGTGCTGGAACCATTAGTGGAATGGATTTAGGTGAAAACGCCAAGGCACTTTTCATCAGTCGAGGGCTGGTAGAAATGGTGTACATCGGAAAAGCCTTAGGCGGCAATGCTCAAGCGTTTCTTGGACTGGCAGGTGTCGGTGATTTGATTGCCACTTGTACCTCCAATTTAAGTAGGAACTTCACGGTCGGCTTTCGACTGGCCAAAGGCGAAACGCTCGACGAGATTATTGAATCAATGGACGAAGTAGCGGAGGGAGTAAAGACGATTAACATTGTCAATGAGCTAGCAAGCTCATATGGTGTTCGAAGCCCGATTACGGAGACGCTACATCGGATCATTCACGGGAAAATGACCATCAACGATGCGCATCAGTATCTTATGAATTTTCCATTTAGAGCCGAAATTGATTTTCTAGATCAGAAGTAGGAGTGGCTAGTTCCGCTCAGCTACTAACTCGATGCTTAGCTCAGGACCTGGCACATGGAATTTCACGATTTTTCTAGGTGCATCTTTTCTTATCCAAATCTTGTTATCAGGCATCTTACCATCGGCCTTCAACCAGATAACGTCACAGAGATATTTCCCGTTGGGAACTTCAATGGTTTCTTCGCCAGCGTAGGTGATGCTAGCCTCTGAGAGACTCATGCTAGTGGGTACCAAAGCGGAGAATTTGATGCTATCGCTTTCAGAAAAATCGATCGTATGCATTAGCATGTATAGTTCTTCTCGAAAGACATCATATACATATGCGGAATCAATGGGATTGACATTTGCAACAGTGTCTCTAGTTACTTTGAAATCCCCTACAACTTTTCCGCCCGACTTATCGAGATCGACGTTCAACTTCGCCGTGGTAAATGCCATTTCAATGTTGATCTTTCGGAGGGTAAATGTGCCAGTATCCAGTGCAAATGAGGCAGTTTCATAGACACTTCCGTCATCAAACTGGGAGGTATCTCGGGAAACCAACATATCATCTTCAAAGTACGTTCCAAAGATCATGGAGCCTACTTTCGTCCCAGTGCTATCGAACATGTGATAAGTATTAACGGCTGGAACAACGTCTTCAAAGTTGACGGGCAATCCTAGCCATTTCTTGCTAATAACTTTCTCTTTCGCAGGTGGTGAGCAATTCAAGAGAAGGAACACTGCTGTACAAATCAGTCCGGAGTTTTTCATCGTAGTTGGTTTTAGTCTATTTAAACATACTAAAAGAGGCACTGCCTAACTCACTCATGGAATAATTCTGCCACCTATCAGACTTTTTTTGAATTTTTGCTATGGCAGTTGTCCTATCTCCAAATTTTCGATTGTCGAGTAAGCAAAACAATTAAAAACATAAAGTTAGATTATGGACATTACGCACAATTTAGAACTCAATGCCTCCGCAGAAACAATCTACAACGCAGTTGCAACCCAGTCAGGAATCCGAGGCTGGTGGTCCAAGGACTGCATAGTTGGTGAGTCGGAAGAAGAAAAGTCTCTCTTGAAATTTGACAAACAAGGCACCATTGTAGAAATGGGATTTAAGACGGTGACCTTGCAGCAAAACAAAGAAGTCGTTTGGGAATGCACTGAGAACGCGAACCCAGCTTGGTTAGGCACAAAGATTATCACCAAAATTTCGGGAGGCAATGTCGTCTTTTCTCATGCAGGGTTTGATGAAAAATGGAAGGGACAAGAGGCCTTTGAAATGACCAAGGGAGGATGGGATCACTTCATAGCTAGTTTGAAATCCTACTGTGAAACTGGAGTAGGTCAGCCTTGGTAACAACCTAAATCTTCAAGTCCTGCGACACCTCTGTGGTTGCCCTGGGGAGAATGATTCTTCTATACAGGGAGATTATGGGGGTGTTGCATTGCAAATACTACGTGCTCCTATTGAGTTTCTTTCTGCATTCCGCAATTCGGGATTCAATGATTCTACACTCAGAATCGGATGGACCAAGACTAGCTGCTTTTTCTAAGTAATCGATTGCCGCTTGATAGTTCTTTATTTTCATATGGAAGATACCCTGCGTAGCGGGAAGGAGATGATAGGTGCTTAAGATTTTGTCTTGAGTTAGTAGATCCAATTGTGCAAGGGAAGCCTCAATGCCTTCAAGCTTACTTTGAATGATCGCGAGGTTCAACTTGATTATTGGATTGGGTTTCACTTTTTCCAGAAGCTTATATTGATTGAAAATACTTTGCCAGTCGGTTGTCTCAAAGCTTTCCGCCATACAGTGCTCTGCGGCAATACCAGCTTCAATGTGGTAAGATGAAAGTGATGAATCTATGGATTTTTGCAGAAAACCCATTCCTAAACTTATTAGATCCTTGCTCCATTCGGAGCGATCCTGATCTTCGAATAGTACGATCGTTCCCTTATCGTCGATTCGGGCCTCGAACCTGGCCGCATGGAAATACATGAGGGAAAGTAGAGCAAAGGATTTTTTATGCTCTGGAAAGTGTTCACACAAAAGCTTTGTTAAACGGATCGCTTCCAGGCACATTTCTTTTTGGATAATGGAATCGTTTGAAGTGGAGTTGTAGCCCTCATTAAAAAGCAGGTACAACGTTAGGTTAACTGTTTCCAACCTCTGTTTCAATTCTTTCCCTTGCGGAATATCGAACGCAGCCCCTAAATCCCGTATGTCTGACTTAGCCCTGTACAACCGCTTATTGATAGTCGATTCGTTGGTTAGGAGTGCACTTGCCACTTCCTTTATTCCAAACCCGCAGAGTGTTTTCAGCGTGAGCGCAATCTGAGATTTTGTTGCTAACCCAGGATGGCAGCATGTAAACATCATTCGAAGTTGATTGTCCTTTATTTCGTTGTCCAGAAAAATGGTTCCAATCTCGCTTTCTGTTGCTTCTGTCAAATGACCTTCGGAACCATGCCGCTGAATCACCTTGTTTCGCTTCAACTCGTTGAGTGCTTTTCTTTTTGCGACCTGAACGAGCCAGCCAGTAGGGTTATCCGGAATTTCTCTTACGCTCCAGTGTTCTGATGCAGCGATAAGTGTTTCTTGCACAATGTCCTCCGCCAAGGAAATATTGGACGCTCCAAAAAATCGCGTTAAGCTGGCAACCAGTTTACCGTATTCCTCACGGAATAAGTGCTCGATCAGTTGATCAGTTTTTGAGACCAAGAGCTAATCCATTTTGGGCATAGCGATTGGCCGTACCTCAATTTGGTACAAACCTAAGTGCGGAGAGGTCTTTGCAATCTCATTTGCCTCGTCTTGGCTTTTGGCTTGGATAATAAAGAATCCAGCTATGATTTCTTTGGGTTCTAAAAACGGTCCGTCCGTCACTATTTCGTCCGTTTTGCTGGCCATGAATGCTCCATTGTCCTCAAGTCGCTGACCACCGATATATTTATCTCCGATTGTATTTACCCAGGTTTTGTATTCAGACATAATGTTCTGTAGCTCGTCCGGCGACAGATGATTCATGCCATCTCCTTTTAGAATTAGTAAAAACTCTTGCATAGTATTTTCTTTTATGACAATTCAAAGATCGAGAGTAGGACATGAAAGGTAAGGAAAGGGTGCAATAATTCTTCATTAACTCTAAGACGGACGAAGGAAGTTTAGACGACAAAGTAACGATCATGCCTTGGAGAGATCCTTCGTTGCTCTCAGGATGACATTCTAGTTTTGTTCAGTGCTTTACATACTACTGCCATGCTGATGATAGGAAGCAACTCATTCCAATTGATCATTCAGAAAAATCCATTCAGGATTCTGCTCATTTATCAGTTTCTCTTTCTTAAACCGCTTCCATCCCTTGATTTCCTTTTCCCTTTCGATTGCATGCCGAACATACTGGAATCGTTCCCAGTAGATTAAATTGAAGCAATTGTACTTCCCAGCGAAGGATTTTCCTCCATTGAGTGCATCCGCTCCATGCTGCTCCATTCTAGTCCTTAGATCATTGGTCATCCCGGTGTAGAGAACTGTTTTCAACTTATTTGTTGCTATGTACACAAAGTAATTGTGATTCATACTTATCGAAGGTATGCTGTCATGCTGACGATAGGAAGCATCTATCTCGATTTGTAAAATAGTGACCGAGCCTAAGATCCTTCGTTGCTCTCAGGATGACATTCTAGTTTTGTTCAGCGCTTTAAATACTACTGTCATGCTGACGGGGAAGCATCTACTACAACCTAATGACGAACAATTTCAACTACTGAATGGGTACCGAAATTTTTGTTTCATCCCAGCTCAATGTTAATGTTGGATTGCCACCCTCATCCTCAAATGCAATCGTAAATTGCTCGATAATATCTGCTGTGCTTTCAACTGGAACATCAACCGTGAGAGCATCGTATTCAGCTTCGCGGCTAGCTCCATTTCTTCCAACGCCCCAATCATATTGCTTGTCGTTGAAAATTACTTTCCAGGACTGAGGCCCCGGGATAGTCCAAAGCGTGTACTTGCCAGCGTTCAACAAACTGCCACCGATGGTTAAATCAGATTTTGTTTCAAAGGTAGTAGCCTCATTTGCGCCAGTTCTCCAGACTTGCCCGTAGGGTTCGAGGGAACCAAAAATTTCCCTGCCCTTTTTGTACGGACGATTGTAGAAAACCTCCAGGTCATAATTGCCCTTTTGGTACTGCACAATGTCTTCTGGACTGTGCTGCTTGGTTGAATAAATAACGTACTGATAGCCTGCAAATCCTAGAACAAGGATGGATGCAATAATGATGGCAAATATTTTAAAAATCTTTTTCATAAGGGGGATAGAAACGAATGATCCGTGTCTTGGTTGTTTAGCGAATGAAGATCGGAAATTATTTCTTAAGTTTATTTCTATGAACAAAGAACAGGCAAAAGAAATTCTACTTTCCATGACTGAGAACATCAGCTTGCTACGTCATGCAAGAACGGTGGAATTGGTTATGGAAGCGTACGCAGCGAAACTTGGGGAAGATCCAGTGGAGTGGGCGGTAACTGGGATGCTTCATGATGCGGATTATGATAAATTTCCAGAGGAACACCCGAATAAGATCGTTGCCTTACTGCGAGAAAAGGGAGAGGAGAAAATTGCCCATGCTATTTCTGCTCACTACACTAAATGGAATGTCTCCTATGATACCCTATTAGATAAGGCCTTGCTGGCATGCGATGAGTTGACAGGTTTTACGGTTGCCTGCTGTCAAGTTCGTCCCGAAGGTGTGGAAACACTGACTGCCAAATCAGTCAAGAAAAAACTGAAACAGAAGAACTTCGCTGCCAAAGTCGAGCGCGATGAAATTGAAAAAGGTGTAGAACTCATGGGCGTTGACCTTACTGAGCATATTGGCTTCATCATCGAGGTTTTAAAGAAGCATAAGGAAGAGCTAGAGATTTAGTGTTGGTTTAACCAATTCTCGTGCTGGTAACGATGCGTGAATGCTATCGACCTCAACCGTGCCATGATAGTTGTCCATGGCATTATTGATGAAAATACCGATTTGACCTTCACCGTGTCCACGCAAATCGACCGGACCACAATCTCCACCTGCCAAACAAATCCAGGCAGATCCACCAGGGTAACTTTGTTTTAGTGAAGTGACTTTTTTCTTTCCCAGTCTGTCTATCACGTAGCTCCCCATCCGACCAGAGCCCTCACTTATGATGTTGTGCAAATTGCCTGTCAGTGCTACAAAAAAATTGTTGGGATAACTTTTGATGTCTTCCAATAGTCTGTTTGCCATCACAAGATCTCGATTGCTAGATTCCTCGTCATCGAGAAATACGATATCTACGCTATCGCCGTTTCTCCTAGCCAAGCGTACCGATTCTATGAGTTGAAAAATGGATTGACTGGCTCGTCCATCTTGGTAGTCGCGCGACCAAAAATTTAGGGAAAGGAAGGTTCTCCGTGCCTGGATCGAACCGGTCGATCTGAGGTATTCATCCACGTGTGGTTGATCTGATTGAGGCAACTCCAAACCGATGGTCACCCGTAAGTTCTTGCCCAGCGCATTACATGCAATCTGTTCAACGAGTGCTGGCCCTTCTCTGGTACCGTGGATTTCGCCTAGAAGAATCACCTGACCAGCGGTTAAAAAGGGAGCTGCGCCAGGAATTGGATTGCATGTTTCAGTGCAGCTGGAGAAACAAATGACAGAAATAGCAAGGATGAAAAAATGCTTTACAGGCTTCATAAAAATCAACGTAGTTGTTACTGCGAATAGTTGATACGCTTACCAGGCTGCGAAGTTGGTTATCTAAGAGTTAAAGATGGCGAACGGCTATAGGTTGCTTGACTTGTAAAGTTTGTGGTCACGGATTGCCTTTGCTAATTCTTTGTCAGACATGTAAAACTTATCAATAAAGGAGGTGCCAAAACTTTCGAACAACTCCTTGCATGAGGGATCATTTCGTACGTGCCAGGCATACTGATAAATCTGACTGCCGAGACCATGAAACACTGGCATCAAGTCGGTGCTACGTTCATGTTTTGCACGAAAATCATCACTTATGAGATACATCAATCCCCATTTGGCAATTTCCAGTGTTGAAAGCCGGTGATAGTATGCAACATGCCCCAGTTCGTGAGCAAGAATTCCAACTTGAGAATCAAAGGGCAGCGAGCGAAGCAGGATTTCGTCAAAAGGGGTGTCAGGAGCATTGTTAAGATAAATGATGTATTTCCGATTCTTTCCAGAGCCTAGCAAGGTGATGAGGTCAAAATTTGATTCCATTGGAGCACCGCTTGGAACCAGCTGCATTTCAATCTCAACATTTTTGAGCTGAGGGTACGCAGCATAGGCAAGAAGCGCAGCAATTTCAAATCCTTTTGGCAGCCCTTTGTTGGACCCAACCACTTCTCTTAGACTGTCCTGGTTGAAGGTAAGAAGTGCCAGAGAGTCTGGGAAAACGTAGACGTCTGTTTGGGTGTCATACTGCATCGGATCTACTTGCTGAACAAGTACAGTGACGATCAGAAGGACCAAGGCAGCAACTAGTCTAAGAAGTACTTTCTTTAGATTTTTCACGTATTAAGAGATTCAGTTAATCGTCCCCAAATTTCATCCATCCACGAGTCGTGCTCAGGTTTTAGCAGACAGGATCGTAGACAAGTCAGGTACTTCGAATTAATTTCAAACGGCGCGTTTTCCAACATGGCTGTTGGGCATTTATAGAGTGATAGGTATAGCTTGTTCTCTTCCGCTTTTTTGAAAAGTGCATTTGCTTTATCGCTCATTTCCTGAGTATTCTCACCATTCACTGCCCATACCACAATGTCTATTTCTGGTTTTACGATGGGGAAAAATGCATCGCTTTCGATTAACCTCCGATGGAGATCCAAGGCAGCACTTCTAGACTTTGCAAGATCTTTGCTGAACTCACCGCCTCTAATGGGAGGGAGCATTTTATGAGTAGCCCATAATCCGACGGCAGAAGCACCTGCTCGTGAGCATTCCAGGCTGATCTCTCCCAAGTGAAGTTCGTCGGAGGTGTAATAGGTGTAGGGAGAATCGTGCAAGTAGTACTTGGCAACGGCGGGGTCTTTAAAAAGAATGCAGCCACAACCATACGGTTGCAGACCGTGCTTGTGCGGATCAATTACGATACTGTCGACCTGGTCCAACAAACGATACTTCTCGGCAGTATGGGGTTCCAAATTGTCAACTAAGCCAAAATACCCACCATATGCAGCATCTGCATGAATTCTGAAATCGTATTTCTTTTGAAGTTTGAGAATCTCATCGAGCGGGTCTACTGATCCAATTCCTGTGGTCCCCATCGTGCAAACGACTGTGCCAACATTTCCTTTTTTTAGTTTTTCTTCCAGGTCTATCAGGTCCATTCTGGAAAAACGATCGGTCTTTACTTCTTCAAAATCTAATTGCAAGACACCGGAAATGCGTTCGTGTGTATAGTGTGACTGGTTCGAAGCGAGAATCAGTTTGTCCGGATATATCTGGCCAGCTACCCAAAGACCTTCCAGATTAGCCATGGTTCCACCACTTGTGAGGTGTCCAAGATGTTGTTTTAGACCAAACATGTTTGCTAGATCCGCAACAACCTCTTTTTCCATGGGGGAGCTGGCTTTACTGCCGTCCATCGCGTGATTGTTCGGATTGATCCACATGGAGAGCATGTAGGCTGCTCGAGCGATTGGATGTGGAGGTTTTAGCATTTGGCCTGCAAATAATGGATGAAAATACGGATAGTTATCCTGCATTTTTTCTGCTACCTGTTGTAGAACGACTTCCATTTTTTCAAAATCAAACGACTGCTCGAGTGCAGGTAAATCAAATCCTCCTTCCAATTTATCAAGTGCATTTTTCAGTAGTTCTACGGATTTTTTTTCTAAAATCATAAAAGCAAGGATTTATCTCGTCGACAGTTTTGGGCAATTATCTATCAAAAATCGTCCATTTATCGAATGATTTAAATTAATTCAATTCTTTCCTCCAACTTCGAATACATAAAACCACCACGCCATGACTATAGCCACTCTTAATTCTGACAGCCCACAGCATCCAAAAGGGTTTGATGATAGATTATTTACAAAGAAAATGTTGAATAGAATTCTAACACACTACAGAGGAAAACAAGAGTTTGACATGGAAGGGGTGATGTTTGAAATTTACAACGATATCTACCCCTCTCGAGCTTAAAGCCACTCAACTTTACCTTCAATGGGTTTTTTGACAACAATTCTGTCGTTCGCTTCGCAGTAGCCCAGATAGAAGAATCCTAAGCACGTTTCATTTTCTTTCAGATTCACAAATTCACCAAGGTGCTTGACAAGAGCTGGCGAACTCCAATATCCACCTAAATCATACTGACCGCAAGAAATCCATATATTTTGCATGGCGCATGCAACAGCTGCCACTTCTTCCCATTCAGGTACACGTTCTTCTAGATCTCGATGCATGATGATTGCGATCACAGCTCCTGCACAAGCAAAATTGTTCTTCGTTTTCTCGTATTTGGCTTCTGAAAACTCCTTGGTAACTTCCTTGTATTTGTCAGCCATGAAGTCACCAAGCCTACTTTTTCCCTCATTCATAAAAACCTTGAACCGCCAAGGTTCCGTAAGTCTATGCGAAGGTGCATGATTGGCATTTTCAAGAAGCTCCTCTATGATTTTCTTGGGGATTGCTTTATCTATGTATTGACGAGGATAGACTGATTTACGAGCACGTATCACTTGATTTATCTGACTCACTTCCACTAATTCAATTTAATAATGAATAAATCTAAGAACATTTTAATCACCGGAGCTTCAACAGGCATTGGATACGATCTGGCAAAGGTCTTTATTGGTTCAGGATATACAGTGTTTGGAAGTGTGCGAAATCAATCTGATGCTGCCAGGCTACGTGAGGAACTAGGAGCAGGCTTCCAAGCACTGGTCTTCGACGTGACCAATCATAAAGCAGTCGATGAGGCAGTAGTAAAATTGAGCGAAAAGATTGGAAGTGAAGGTTTAGGAGGATTGATCAATAATGCAGGAATTGCTGTCGGTGGACCCTTCATGGACGTGGATATCGAGGAGTTTAGGTACCAGTTTGAGGTCAATGTAATAGGATTGGTGAAAGTCACCCAGGCCTTCTTACCCCTGTTGGGAGCAAGAGATGTACATGGTTCTTTGCCTGGAAAAATAATTCAAATCTCATCGATTGCAGGAAAAGTGGCAATGCCATTTCTATCCCCTTATGTAGGATCCAAACATGCCGTAGAAGGAATTTCTCAGAGTTTACGACGAGAACTACAATTGTATGGAATTGATGTAGTGATCATTGGTCCCGGTGCAATAAAAACCCCCATTTGGAATAAAGGCGCAAGCGAGGAGCAGAGCGACAAGTTCAGTAGTTCACCATTTTTTAAATCTTTGGGAATCTTCCAGCAAGAGTTTGTAGGAAGGGCCATTAAAAATGCATGGACAGCGGAAAAACTAGCCAAGAAAATTTTGACTGTGTTTGAAAAACCAAGGTCAAAAACTCGCTATTCATTTGTCCCTCAGGCGTTTCAAAATGCATTTTTACCAGGATTGCTTCCTGCTAGAACGCTTGACAGAGTCATTAAGAAGAACCTAAAACTGTACAAAAAATGAAATTTGGAGGAGTCGAAAATCCGGAATTGATTGATTTCACATTACCAAAAGACCATGCAGGAACTGCTAATGCCTTGAAGGAAGGGACAGATTTAAAAGAGGTTTTCGTTGGGTGCGCGAAGTGGAATAAACAAGACCTGAAGAAATTTTATCCAAGAGGTACGAAAGATGAGTTGACCTATTATGCCACCCAGTTTAATTCAATCGAACTCAACGCGACCTTTTACAATCACTTTAGTGAAGAACAAATGCTGAAATGGGTTGAAAAAACGCCAGACGATTTTAAGTTTTTCCCGAAGGTACATCAGATGGTGAGCCACATCAAACGGCTAAATAATGTTGAAGAACCCATCGAATATTATACCACAAACATTCGAAATCTTGGAGGGAAATTAGGAATGTGTTTCCTGCAGCTTCACGATAATTTCAAACCTCAGAACATGGATCGACTAGTAACTGCGGTTGAGTTCTGGCCAGAGGATATTCCATTGGCGATCGAGCTGCGAAATACGGAATGGTTCAATGATGAAGCTGTTGCGAACGAAGTATACGACCTGTTTGAAAAAAATGGAATTTCCAACGTAATCACTGATACTGCCGGCCGTCGGGATTTGTTGCACATGAGACTTACCTCGCCAGACGTATTTGTAAGGTATGTTGGGGCGAATCACGAAAGTGACTACACCAGAATGGATGATTGGCTGAAACGTCTGGACAAATGGAAGAAGGCAGGAATGCGAAATCTGTACTTTTTTGTACATCAGAATCTGGAAAAGGAATCTCCGGTTTTGTCCGCTTATTTTATTGAGAAATTAAACAAGAAGTTCAAACTAGACCTCACAATCCCAGCTGGGATAGCCTAACTATTAAAGGGTGACAGACCGCTTCGAGGGATTGGGTGGTTCAGTACACCTATCCCTTCCTAGCTCTCCTATGCTTCATACGATTCCTCATCTTTTCCCTGCGTAATTTCCGTCTTGTGTACATTTCTTTTCTCATCACTGTGAGTTCTGCTACCTGATTCTGAGTAAGTATTCCTTGCAAATCGGCATCCTTTCGGTCAAGGAGGTCCGCGACTGCGCGCATTTTCTCATTCCTTGTTTTGGTTTCATCGGTTCTAATTTCCTGAATCTCCGGTCGGTATTTTTCCCTGAGTTCTCGCAGCTGTTCTGACTGATCATCTGACAAGTCTAGCCGAGCTTTGATTTCCTGCCTTTTAGATTCAATTCGTTCGTTTGCTTGTTCGCTATCCTGTGCGGCCAGAACGTTTGCAGCTACCAATATGCCAAGGAGTATAATTAATTTTTTCATTGTCCAATCGTTTGGGTCCTTTGACAATGAAAGGGAAGAAAGGTTTAATGATGCGCTAAAATTTATTCGAATCGCATGTGTTTCACTGATTCTCCGGAATTCCGAAGCTCAACCAGCGAATCAATGCCAATTTCCAAATGGTTGTCCACAAACTTTGAAGTTACTTTCTTGTCGCTTTCGGAAGTTTTGACTCCCTCCGGAACCATGGGATTGTCCGAAACCAAGAGAAGTGCTCCTCGAGGAATTTTGTTTGCGAACCCTACTGTAAACAGTGTCGCGGTTTCCATGTCGATCGCAGATGCACGAATGGACCTGAGGTATTCTTTGAACTCTTCATCATGCTCCCAAACCCGCCTGTTCATGGTGTATACAGTCCCAGTCCAGTAGTCAAAACCTTTGGCTTTTATTACGTGAGAGATTGCTCGTTGTAAACGGAACGAAGGAAGTGCCGGCACCTCGGAGGGCAGATAATCGTCCGATGTACCCTCTCCACGGATTGCAGCAATCGGAAGAATAAGATCTCCCAGCTTGTTTGCTTTTTTTAACCCACCGCACTTACCCAGAAACAAGACAGCTTTGGGAGATATTGCCGAAAGCAAATCCATTACGGTAGCAGCAAGGGCACTACCCATTCCAAAATTGACAATGGTGATGTCATCATGAGTGGCTGTTTGCATAGAACCGCCTTCGCCTTTTATCTCCACTCCGAATTTTTCGGAAAACATTTTCACATAGTTGGGAAAATTTGTTAGGAGTATATAACTGCCAAATTCCTTTAATTCTGTTCCTGTGTATCTAGGTAACCAATTATTTACTATCTGCTTCTTTGTTTTCATCGGCGCAAATTTAGTTGAGAAATTCTGAAGGGGCATCTGAATCCAAGCAACCATTCCTTGCTGAGGAGCATCAGGATTGTGGGTTATTGTTCACTAACTAAAACTTGAAAATGGAAGAGAGATTAACTATTAGACCAATATTAACTGTAAGGCCAATTTCGATCCTTTTTGCAACCCTTTTTCTGGGTGCGTTTGGTACTGTATGGTATGGCGTTCTATTCACAGGTATTCAGGTAGAATCTCACAGGTACACTGCTGAGGAATATGCTAGCAGTCATCCAGCCTGGTACATGGGAGGATTTCTGATTTCTCTCTTGATTGCCTGGGGTTTGGGATTATTAGTCCGCTTGGGAGGCGTTCCTGGATGGAAAGGCGGGGTTGCTGCTGGACTTCGCGCAGCGGTAGGTTTCGGTATCCCATTGGTCTCTTTCCCACTTGTTTTCTCACCACTGCATGAACTCCCGCTGTACGCTGTTGGGTTTTTTCAGATTGTAATTGCCTGGACAATTGCTGGTGCAATTCTTGGGAGCATGAGTAAGCAGTCAAATTAGATTGTCGATCTACTTTTTACTCAACTGATCAACGTATTTGGCAACAGCTTCAATCTCCTGTGAGGACAGGTCGCCCGCAAATGCCCGCATTACTGTCAAGGGACTACCGTTGGTAATTGTTTTTATTTTTTGATCCAGACTGACGTTGGATTCAGTAAGATCAATAGCACCAAATAGGCCTTTCTTTCCATCGTTGCCATGACATTGGACACAAAGTGTGGTGAAAATCAGTTCACCTTTTTTCTGTTCAGTAAGGTTTAACATTTCTGGATGATCTTTTGCGAAGGTTCCCTGTTCTTTTGGAAAAACAGGCATATCAGTGAAAGAAGAGTATCCTGCTGAGATTAGAAAAATTATGGAAACGAAGCTGGACAGGGCAAAGTTTAGGTTCCTTGCAAATCGACTAGTCCACAGGATTCCCACGAGCAACAAAAGCTTTATGAGATGATAAAGTTCAATATCGCCGAGGACTAGAATGGGATAAAGCCCAGTTGGTAACAAAAGAAAAAAGAACGTCCAATCGGAGACCTTGAACCGCGCTCTTATTGCCTGCTGATACTCTTTGTTAGTTAGACCAAAAAGCGAAAAAACCAACCGTACAAAAAGGTACAGAAGGAAAATGACGGCTAGTCCTGCGTGGATTAATACAATGTTTTGTTCCATTTTTAAGAGGGATTAGATTCCTAGATCTGGAATTAATTTGATCAGCACATCTCTCAATTCGTGGGCCTTAACTAAAGTGCTTTTTCCTGTCGCTGTGATTTTGTAATAGCGTTTTCGTCTTCCGCCACGTTCCGCAGTTGCACCCGACTCTTTTGATTCAACAAAGCCCTTGTTCTCAAGTCTGTGAAGCGCAGCGTGAAGAGAACCGACACTTGGACGATGCTTTGTTTGTTTCTCCAACTCTTCGATAATGGTGACGCCGTAGGCATTTTGGCCGAGAATACCGATGACCATTAATACAATTTCTTCAAACGCACCAAGATTTGTACTCTTCATAATTATTCGTTTTTTAATGTTTCGGCAGGCAATATTCGCTGGGCTTTTATTGTTTGCACCACCATTGTGATCCCAGTCATCAGCAATACTGTGGCCAGTGGAGCCAGAAAAACCAACCATTGTAATTCAATTCTAAACGGGAAACTTCTAAGCCAAATACTTCCGAAATAGTATAGCCCAGCGCAGGCCAAAAAACCTCCAGAGACCATTGGCACCAGAAAGAATGAACTTAGAAAAGAGAAAAGATTAGCAGGGGTGGCTCCCAGAACCTTTCGTATTCCTATTTCCTTGGTTCGTTGCGTAATCAAAAAAGAAGACAACCCAAATAATCCTAAGGCTGCCAAGATGACTGCTAAAAATGAAAAGCCCTTTAGCAAATCACCATATCTTAACTCAGCTTTGAATTCCTGATCAAAGACCTGATCCAAAAAGAAATATTCAAATGGGTCAGCAGGAAAATGGAGCTTCATTTCACGTGCCAGCTCTTCGAGTGTGATTTCCAAATTCGAGGTGCTAACATTGAGGCTTAGGTACAGAGGACGGGCAGGTCTAAGCACGAAGATGATTGGTTCGTAAGAAGTTTTTAGTGAAGAATGATGGTAGTTGTTTACGATACCGATTATCTCAAATTCCGTACCTCGATCTATTATTTTCTCACCTATCACATTGTCGTTCTCACCGTAACCAAGTGATTGTAGTGCCGCATGATTTAAGATTATTCCCTGCTGATCGGAGAGAACGGATCTGGAAAAGGGCCGCCCAGAAAGAAATGTTAGACCGTAGGTTTCAAAATAACCATACGAGACGCTGTTGAAATAGAGAGATACTTCTTCCTCATTTTTATCACCCACTCCTCCAATGGTCCCTGAACTCAGCACTTTACCAGGAACACTGCTGCTCGAGGTGAATGAATGAATACTAGCGCGGTTCAGTGCTCCATTTTCGAAACTACGCAGGGATGAGAGATAATCTCCATTCTCGCTCACTTCCTGTGGTGCACTTATCACAAGCAGTTGTTCAGACTTGAATCCTAGATCTTTGGTCAGCAAAAAATCTGTCTGCTGTGAAATCAAAATCATTCCTCCGATCATAGCAACGGTGATGGCAAACTGAGTAGAGATTAATATTCTCCTTAGCAGACTACCCTTGTCGCCTAAGGAAAACTTTCCTCTGAGCACTGTGATTGGTTCATAAGCGGTCAAAACGATAGTTGGGTAAAGCGTTGAGATTACAGCTCCCAACATAACGACTCCAAAAAACATTGACCAGAGCGAGAGGTCGGTTGTTAGTTCAAAATATATCCCGGTAAGGGCAGTTATGTAATCCAGACTCAACACAACAGCTACAGAAGCAATCAAAAAAGCAATCACATTCATAACTAGGGCTTCAATTAAGAATCGAGGGATCAGTTGCTTTCTGTGTGACCCCATCACTTTCCTAATACCAACCTCCTTTGCATGGAGGGAGGAGAGTGCAGTAGTGAGATTGATGAAGTTTAGATAGACAATTACGAGAATAAGAATTGCAATAAGAATTAGAAAGTTGATCGCCTGCCGATTACCGTTTTCTTCCAACTCGAAAGTCAAGTGCGAATCCAGATGAATATCTTGCAAAGGTTGAAGTATGAATGATTCTGAGATCCCATCGCCTATGTTCTCCTTCCTAAATTTTTCGAGAATCACGCCAGACTTGTTTTCGAAGACCTGAGGATTTGTGCCGTCCTTAAGTTGAATATAGGTGTGGAAAAAAGGAAGTGACCATTCGCTTGACTTAAAAGTTGGCCACTGACGAAGTGTCTTCATCGACATCAAGACATCCAATTGTAGGTGAGAGTCACTCCTTCTGTTTTGCATCACCCCGGTAACTATCAATTCAGCGGCACCGTCTTCGAAAGAAAACCTAAGCTGACGACCCAGAGCATCTTTGCTTCCAAAGAATTTCTTTGCTAAGGTTTCTGATAGCACCACGGAATTAGGCTGAGCTAAAGCCGACTCAGAATCTCCTTCAAGCAATTTGAATGAGAATACTTCAAAGAAAGTTTCGTCAACGAACACCGGCTTTTCAATGTGGTGGGCTTTCTCTCTATCGTTGAATACCCCATGTGCAAAAGGATAATAAAATCTACTTTGGTTATAAACTTCCGGAAATTCTTCAAGTAGCGTGGGACCCACCGGTAGAAAGGTTGTAGCCCCATGAAAAGCAATCTGGTTGTTTTGAACTCTCTTAAAGCTCACTCGATACGTTCGGTCGTAATCTTCATGGAAATGATCGTAATTCATTTCGTAGATGGCATACTGGGCAATAAGTAGTGCGGCAAAAAACCCGACGACCAATCCAAAAAAATTGATGTTAGTAGCAAGTCGATTCTTGGAGAAACTACGTAATGTCAGCTTTAGATAGTTCTTGTAAATGGCAAGTGTGGATGCGAGCGACCGTTGATTTCCCGACCATTTCAAAGAGAAATACTTGATGGAACTCAATGTGTCTCTGATAAATAGAAGTCGCGCTTTCCCAACTCCTTTGGTCATTACTCTTCGCTGAAAAATCTCTATAGCATCACCGTACAGTATTTCAAGCTGTCGATCAGAACAGACCTTACTTAAGATCCAGAATGGCCATTTTGGTGGAATCGGAGCACTCATAGATGCAAACTAACGGAAACTAATTTTATATGTTTCCTAAACATAAAATAAATAAAACATCTTACAAGAATGTTCGAGTAAAGGAGGGAAAGAAGCTCTTCTGACAGGTACAGAAAAAATCAAAATCTGTATGAGATGAGAGATGCGTACATGTTAGGATTTTCTAATGTTTTCTCTTTTCTGGCTTTAGGATTGGAGTGTTTTAGCTACTAAATGCTCATTTTTGATTGATATTAAATAACGATTTACTCAAATGTCAATACAAGTCAATACTAATTTTGATCAAAACGGGTCAATAGTAAGAGATCTGCTTCTCCCCTTGCTTGTTTGGGCTGGGATGATCGTTGCGTTTCTAAGTATTAGGCATATACCCTACGATTTTAGTGAAAAGGACGGACAGGTATTTAGATATTTTGCAAAGGTCCTAGTGACCATCACAATTCCACTGCTACTTATTCACCTGCTCTATAAGAGGAAGAGCGATTTTGGAATCCATTTTCCGACCTATGCAGAATCATTAAAACTCTCATGGAAGGCCTTCATGACAGCTGGCCCTGCATGTATGAGCTTTTTGTTGATTGGGGCTTTAGGCTGGGGCTTCGAGGATTGGAAAGGTGCAATCGTCTTGAGCATCGTTTTTGGAATCGTGACCTATCTGATTCCTGCTCGTACAAGCAAAATGGCAACCAGAGGTAGCATTATCGTTCCCAACAAAAGAATTATAAATGTTGCACTACTAAGCGGGGTAACATTGGTTTTGATCTACTTTACCTACTATTCGATACCTATGCTGTGGAAAATGTTCTATTATGTTTTCATTGTTGCATTTGGAGAAGAACTGTTTTTCAGAGGATACGTTCAATCTGCAGCCAATAGATACTTTGGTAAACCGTTTGAGCTTTACGGTGTGAAATTTGGATGGGGCCTAGTTCTGGGAGCAGTACTATTTGGATTAGCGCATGCCCTGGTCACCACGCCCCCAACCTGGCCATGGGCAGTCTGGACTGGTATCCTGGGACTAGCTTTTGGATACATAAGAGAAAAAGATGGTTCGATTCTAGCCGCAGTGATTTTACATGCTATGGTTGATTTTCCACTGGCATTTGTGAGTTAGCTCTCCACCCAAAATTTGGATGAATCATTTTAATCCATACAACCAAGAAAGTTCATCCATTTCTCTTCCCTTCAAGGTCAAACAATCCTTGCTTTGTGAAAACTAAAATTCACAAGCATGAACGATCAAATCAAGCATTACCAGAGCAAATTAGACTACGAATGGGATTCCGCTGATCTATTCAGAAACCTGGAAGAGCGGACCGACATTGTAGTCATAGATACCCGAAAATCCTGGGCTTACGATACTGAGCATATCCCAAGTGCTATTAGTTTTCCACATCCGGAAATGGATGAAGTATCAACTGCGAGCATGAACAAATCAAAAATCTACGTATGCTACTGTGATGGAATAGGATGTAATGGATCAACCAAAGGTTCATTGAAAATGACGCAACTTGGCTTCAACACTAGAGAATTGATCGGTGGACTTGACTGGTGGAAGCGAGACGGCTACTCTACCGAGGGAGAGCAAGCTGCAATCGGCACTGAAGTCCAATGTGCTTGCTGAGCACAATTATTAACAGCTAGTAACCCACTGGTTAACGATTCAACTTTCACTGACAACTTGTAACTGATAACTGCCCATGATTACATGCTTTCTAAAATACAACATTGACCCGTACCGAATTGCTGAGTTTGAAAACTACGGTAAAGTCTGGATTGATCTTGTCAATAAATCAGGAGGAACCCATCACGGTTATTTACTTCCTTTCGAAGGAGCAAACAATGTAGCGTATGCGTCTTTCTCGTTTCCTTCCCTAGCTGAGTATGAGGAGTACCGAAAGGAATTTGACACCAATCCAGAATTTAAGAAGGTCATGAAAGATGCCTTTGATAAAAAATTCATTGTGAGCTATGAACGTTCATTCATGCGACCCGTTTTCGACGGCATTAATGATCGAGCTCGAATTGAGTGAGGCGAATGAAGCCCGATTTTATGATACGAGAAGTATGCAAATCAGATATGGATCAGCTCATTGAGCTGTGTCGTCAACATGCTGATTACGAACAGAATGAATACAATCCCAATGGAAAATTCATACGTCTTACTGCTTTGCTCTTTAATGACAATCCTCCATTGAAATGTAGGGTTGCAGAAACAGATGGAGTGCTCATCGGATACGTGACGTTTATGAAGCAGTTTTCCACTTGGGATGCTTCCTATTATGTCTACATGGATTGCCTGTTTTTGACAGAAGATACAAGAGGTAAGGGAATAGGAAAGGAGCTGATGAATGAAGTTGTCAGGTATGCTGAGTCGGAATACTGCAAAGAGGTGCAATGGCAAACACCAACGTTCAATTCGAAGGCGATACGATTCTATCGTAATTACGGAGCGTTTTCAAAAGAGAAAGAGCGCTTTTTTCTTGATCTCAGCACTTAGCATTTTGGACTACCAAGCTTTACATTTACAGGATGAAAAAGATTCTCTTTTGCTGCTTTATATGCTTTAGCCTAATCAGCACTAGTCAAACAAGATTCGATTTTTTTGTAGGTACAACTATCTCATCGCTTAGTGAGGATTTGATGGTAGACTACGGCTTTGAACAATTTCGGGAAGATTATATAGATGCGGGCGGTAGCACTACATCAGATGCGAAGAATTCCGTTAGATTAGGGATTTACCTTGCGGCTGAAGCCGATTTTTCTATCGGCGAGAAGTCCTTTGTCAAAACAGGTCTCAAATATGTTACTACTGGCGATAGCTACTTTTTTAAGACAGATGATGTTGTACTTCAATCATCAAGCGGCAGTGAATCGGATGAAAAGTTTAAACTCAGACCACGACTAGATTACCTAGCAATTCCCGTAAACTATGGGATCAATGTGAGTGATGTAATATCTATTTATGGCGGTGTGACACCCAGCCTGAATATCAATAATGTTATAAGGACAAATAGATTCGAAGAGGATGGAGATGACTTAAAGCAAAAATGGGATAGCAATGACAACCCTGTGGCCGAAACATCTCTTGTCACGTTCCTAAACGCAGGGATTAGCTACTATCTTGGAGAAGGCTCTGGAACTGCCATGGTCTTCGACTTGAGATTTAGTCAGGCACTTAACAATGTCTATGACGATTCTAATTTTTCCAACACCACAGCAAAATTCAATGACACAAAGCTTTGGAGCTTAGAATTAGGGATTGGTATTGCCTTGCGATAGCAGAAATGAGAAAGTCTCCTCATGAGAAACAAAATTAAGGTTTGTGTAATTCAAGACAGTCCGATTTTTTTTAACAAAGAAAAGACATTAGAAAAAGTAGCTGAACTAACTACCAGGTACGCTGGTGAAGGCTGTGAGCTGATTGTTTTTCCCGAAACATTTGTACCTGGATATCCCAGAGGGTTTCACTTTGGGACCAAAGTGGGGAGTCGGTCTCAGGAGGGACGAGACTTGTACGCTACGTATTACGAAAACAGCTTTGACGTTGAGAGCGAGGATCTGACAAAGCTTGAAGAACTATCAAAATCGCTTAACGTTTATCTGACAATCGGAGTGACGGAAAAGCAAATCCGAAATGGGACGCTCTACTGTTCTTTTTTATACATATCACCCATTGATGGTTTGCTTGGAGTTCACCGCAAGATAAAACCTACGGGTAGTGAACGTGTCATTTGGGGCGAAGCGGGCGGCGAGGCCTTAGTAACCTTCGACACAAAGATTGGAACATTGGGCGGACTGATTTGCTGGGAAAATTATATGCCATTGGCACGCCAGTCGATGTACGAGAAAGGAGTTGAGATATATCTCGCTCCGACTGCAGACTCCCGTGATAACTGGACAGCCACCATGAAACACATTGCGCTAGAAGGAAGATGTTTTGTGTTGGGTTGCAATCAATATTTCACCAAGTCGATGTACCCTGACGAATACCAATCATTGGTTGATGAACCTGAAGAGTTATGTCAGGGGGGAAGCGTGATTGTTTCTCCTATGGGAGAAATTTTGGCAGGGCCACTCTTTGGAGAAGCAGGAGCTTTGATTGCTGAACTTGATTTAGATGATGTGACACGAAGCAAGCTGGACTTTGATGTGATTGGTCATTATGCCCGACCAGATATTTTCAAGTTTAGTACTGCTGATCAACCAGAGACAAAAGGAGAATCAAAGAAACAATAATCGCTATTTCAGAAAACTATGCAAGAACCGAAAATTGTAGAGGTCGACGATAGAACATTGATTGCTGCAAGAATGCCAATGTCGCTTTTAGAAAATAGAACTCGCGAGTTATGGCAGGGGTTTAGATCTAGAGTTACGGAGATCGAAAATCGTGTTGGTTCCGATTTCTTTTCTATCCAGCACTACCCAGATAATTTCAATATGGCGAATTTTCGACCAGACACTGTTTTTGAAAAACTGGCAGGAATCGAGGTGGAAAAACGAATACTGATTCCAAACGGAATGGAGTCGTACACACTTGTAGGTGGTAAATACGCTGTGTTTACGCATCATGGACCAGCAGCAGAGGCAGCGAAAACCTTTCAGCACATTTACGGTGTTTGGATGCCCAAGTCATCCTATGAACCTGATAGTCGAGATCAATTCGAAATCTTAGGACCAGACTATCGACCTGATGATCCGAAGGCTAAGGAGCAAGTGTGGATTCCGATAAAATCATATCTATAAACCCTACATCCCGTACTATTGTAGATGCAATTTGAGATTTCGCCGATTCAACTCGTAACGATTTGTGCTGTCATCAATGGGTTTGTTTTTGCCTTTCTTCTTTTTGAAAAGAAGGAGAATCGAAGAGCAAATCGATTTCTTTCTTTAATGATTTTCAGCATGTGTTTGACCTTCACGCCTTACATGTTGGATCCCTCCATTTGGAATAAATTCCGCTGGCTTGCTTGGATGCCTTTCTCACTGTCTTATTGGATTGGACCTGCATTTTATTTTTATGTCAGAACGCTAACCCACCCCTCCAGGCCTCTTACTAAGAAGTGGCTTTGGCATTTTTCTCCTATTGTGTTGAACTACCTGCACAGTACCTACCATGCCTACGTAAAGGATTCGAATCCATGGCCATGGTTTCACCATTTTGCAGAAATTCTAGAGTACGTGGCTATTCTTTCTATTCTCACCTATATGATTGTATCCTATCGGGCAATTGCTAAATATCAAAAATCGTTACTTGATAGTGTTTCAAATACTGATCAAATTGACTTACTATGGATTCGACGATTGATCTTAATTATCATCGCCTCTTTCGGTGTCATTTTGATTCTATTGGTTATCAGTAGGGGGCATTTCGGAATGGATACGTTTCATCAATGGGACTTTTATAGGTCTATTGTTCTTCTGATCTATGCAGCAATTTTGTATTGGGTAAGCATCAGTGGTTTTCAGCAGGCGCAAACACTGAATCTAGCAATTGAGGAAAACCCGCAGGGGGCTAAGGATGGAAATGAACTTTCGATAGTTGTAACAAGACTGCAAGAGTGTATCGCAGATGGTTTTCTGTATCGAAATCCTGAGCTCAGTCTGACAGACCTGAGCAAGTTCTCGGGAATTTCGCAGCGAGCAATTTCTGATGCAATCCACCAGGAGCTGGGAAAAAACTATTATCAGTTTATTAACGAATATCGCGTAGAGGAGATGAAGATGAAATTGCTGGACAACTCCCTCAATCACTTCAAAATTTTCAGTTTGGCTATCGACTCTGGGTTCAATTCCAAAGCAAGTTTTAACAGAGTATTCAAGACCTACACTGGACACACTCCAAAGGAGTTTAAATCTCAGAATTCTTA
>JBDWQX010000089.1:0-10170 GCA_039986395.1 Cyclobacteriaceae bacterium | reverse complement strand
GACAAAGTGACCACAGATGGGCCGTTCATCGTAACAGCATCAACAACCTCGGGACTTTCCCTGGACTACAATATCTCCAGCGGACCAGCGTCCATTTCAGGACCAACCGTAACACTCGATGGAACTTCCGGTACGGTTGTGGTCAGCGTTAGTCAGGTCGGTAATGTCAATTATAACAATGCAACAGAAACCGCTTCGTTTAATGTGAACGATCCAGCAAAAATGGATCAAACGATCTCCTTTCCTGCAATTGCAGATAAAACGTTTGGAGATCAACAATTTAACCTATCTGCCACCTCAACCTCTGGTCTTCCAGTAACATACAGCGTGGTGAGCGGCCCCGTTTCGGTAAGCGGCGCAACTATTTCCATAAACGGAGCAGGGGTCGCTACGATCGCTGCAAACCAATCGGGAGATGCAAGTTTTAATCCTGCAATGGAGATGACTCAATCTTTCACTATCGGTAAAGCTGATCAAGTCATAACCATCGAATCAATTGCCGACAAAGGTCTGGAGGATGATCCTTTTGAGATTTCTGTGTCGGTCGATAGCAGTCTACCGCTTACGCACGAAGTAGTAGGCCCAGCCAATATTTCGGGGACTACCATCACACTCACAGGTAGTCTCGGTCTTGTAACAGTAACATCCAGTCAAGCTGGTGATGCGAATCACAATCCTGTCTCAGCTTCCACTTCGTTCAATGTTGTTGAGTTCGCCAAAATGGATCAAACGATCACGTTTGAAAAAATTCAGGATAAAGTTTTTGGTGAGACATTTTCCTTGATAGCAACAGCATCATCCGGGCTTGACATATCCTATGGTGTGGTTTCAGGACCAATCACTGTGGTCGGTAGCACGGTCACGATCACTGGCACTGGAACAGCAATAATTGCAGCAAATCAGTCTGGTAATGGAGACTTTAACCCAGCCACTGAGGCCACGCAAACGTTCACTGTTTCAAAAGCAGAACAAGCCATTTCTCTCACAGACATTGACCCTAAATTTACCAACGACGAGCCATTTTCTGTGACTGCAATGGTTGACTCAGGACTAGAGCTGGAGTATAACGTCAGTGGTCCTGCCTCAATTTCTGGGACTACGTTAACACTAGATGGAACAGTTGGTATCGTGACTGTCACCGTGAGTCAGGCAGGCAACGAAAATTATGCCAGCGCATCTTTATCTACCACCTTCGAGGTGGTTGAAAGGCCACTTGGAGTTGAAGACGATTTGCTCGAAATCAAGTTCTATCCCAACCCAGCCACAGACTTTCTCATTATTGAAAGCACTGCCTCCATCTCCGTAAGGCTCTTTGACTTGAATGGAAAAATTATTCAGCAAGACCTCTCTCAAACAGGAAAAATCGATGTCAGGAATGTCTTACCAGGAGTTTACCTTCTGGAAATCACTTCGGATCATGGTATCGTCCAGAAGAGGATTGTGAAAGCGAACTAAGGCGGCTACCCGGATCCCGACAGCTTATCGGGGACGGGAGCGATTTTGGGCGGCTCCAGGAGTCGCCCTTTTTTAAAATCCCTTTTCGTGTGCGAAGGAGTTAAAGTCCTCAAGCGCACTTTTTAATAGCATCTCAACCTGTCGCATATCTTGGAGCATCAAATTGCAAACCTTGACCAAATCTGGATCATTGAAGTAGGCAGGTTGATAAATCAATTCCAGGACATTTTGATTGTGTTGATCAACAAGCACTTCGTACTTTTCGATCTCTGCAAGGCGGTTAATAAATTCGTAGTCAACAAGGGTGTGCTTAGAATCCTGAATCAGAAATTTCCAGGTAGTTGATTTTAAATCTGGAGTGTTCAGTCCTCCAGCCAACTGATTGATCTCGTAGAGCGAACTTTGATCATTCGCATATTTATTAAGTGTGTCAAGAAATCCCTTTTGTCTGCTAAGCGAGTTAACCAGCTCTGCGATGTTAGACTCGTTTTCCTGAACAATTGCCCGAATCGAATTTTCGATATATGCCTTGTCTGAGACAGATTGTTGCCATTTGCTGATGAAGAGAGCTAGTAGAATCCCCACCAGAACAGGGACTATATCAATCACAACTTTTTTCATGATCGAAAATTAACAAAATGTGGTGCGACCGTCACAGATATAGCCAGATAGAAAAAAACAGGGGCGGCAATAACCCATTAACGCAAACAAGCCGCACCCTGTCAAACAACAATTATGTGACTAGGTCTATATCACGTAATCATTTGATTTCTAAACCGCTTTCATCTTGAAATTTTCCTGTAATTAGCCATCCACCAAAATCTTCTGATACAGCCATCAGCAAAGTGTTTTCGCCCTTCTTTAAGTTGAGATAAATCGAATCGAAAAGCCCTATCGTTCCCAGGTATCGATAGTCACGGGACCTCCACCGATTGTTACCGCGGTAGATTGGTTCGCCATTCAGTACCGCAACCACTCGATCACTATAGCCAAAATCAAACTGCTTAACTTGATCTCGATTCGAGTTGATCGTCACTTTGGCAAACACTGTATTTCCGGGAGTACCGTCTCGGAGTAGCTGCTGGCGTGAAATGTTTGCTGCAGTCCCCTCTTCTACCTCGATTTTTCTACCCCACTTCCTAGCAGTAATGACTGGGTTTAATTTTGTTGGATCGTTCAAGTCTTTCTCCTCAAACATGTCAGATATTTCCCACTCTTTGATCAGTCCCTCAATCGGTTCTTTTTCAATCGGAGCAAAATTTAGAAGTTCATACGAGTTTTCATCAACCCTTACATCTGCAATATGCATGGCCTTGGCTCCTCCTCCCCGAAGAACAATGTCTCCTTCGACTGGGTCCAAAAAGAGGTCCCATGAAAGGTTTGGAACTTCCGAATAGTCGAGGAAGACCTGTGCTCTTCCTTCATTTACAACAAGCTTTATATGCGTCCAATCGTCATATTTATATTCGTACGGAAAGGAATACCTGGGTCCAAAGTACAGTTGCCAAGGACTAATTCCATTGATCAGCGGCGCTGCCTGATTGGCATCTGGCTTTCCTGACTGATGCGGTCTTACGTAAAATTGCTCAGCATTTTGTCCGCTCACCCTGAAGTACACGCCAGGGAAAGCTTGTGTTTCTTTTAGAAATAGGTCAAACTCGATAGTTCCATTCCTGAACTTTTTATTCTTGAGTACGATCGAGCCTCCTTTCATATAGACAGATTCCTTCCCTTTGTAATTTTCAATCACAAAAGATCCCGTGATACTCCAATTATTCGTGTCAAGAGGTATTATATCTTGCGCAGCCAATTCAATGCAAGCGCCTAGAAATAGATAAATAAGTAGTTTCTTCATGATTTTTTTGTTCTGTTATTTGAGTCTTTTTTGCATACTAACGATCACTAAACTTTTCGATGGGTCTGATTCATTGTCATGTTGATTCAAGTTCATTCATCGTTGTTCAACAGGTGAATATTCCACACCTTTGATCCATCATGTCTTTAAAAGAAACTGCCGATAACAAGGAAATCGCACGCTTAAGAGATCATCTCGAGAAACATCTCGAGTGGGGGAATGCATCAGATTGGCATAGTTCAATGTACACGGAGCTTAGCGACAAGATCTTTAGCAAATGCCAAGTCATGCTCAGTGCTGCCACGTTAAAGAGGTTTTGGGGAGCAGTAAATCACGAAGGCGCACCTAGCATAAGTACCCTGGATACTTTGTCACAATTTCTAGACTATGAGAACTGGAGAGAATTCAAAATTGCTTCTGGTAAAAAAAGGAAACGTTCGTTCTCTGCTAATGTGCCTAGAAAGTCGCTGTATGTTACTGTGGGGTTTTTCATCGCACTTTTCATGATTCTGATTGTTGGCAACAAAAGAGTGGATGATCCAGAAGTTCTGGCAGCCATTCCGTTCTCAAGCCGACCAGTCACAAACACTTTCCCAAACTCAGTGGTATTTGATTTTGACTTGGAAGATGTCAGGTCCGATAGTCTGTTAATTCAGCAATATTGGGATCCTAACAAGACGATCAAAATCCAGCGCGATCAAAAACAAGCAACTGGCATCTATTACTTTCCTGGCTATTTCAGAGCAAAGCTCGTGGTTGACGGGCAGCCAGTTAAAGAACATGATCTATATCTTAAAAGTGACGGCTGGATTGGCACTATTGATTACCAGCCTGTCCCCAAATACTTTTCACCTGAAGTCCCTAGTCAGGATAGACTTATCTGTCCTGAACCACTTGTCGCTGAAATAATAAAGAGGGAAAAGCCGATTACTTCAACGTTTCATTATGTTAGCGATCTTGGAACTATTTCAGGAGACAATTTCACACTGAATTCTAAATTAAAGATTAACTGGAGTGAAAAATGGGCAGTCTGTCAGTTGGCAAGAATTTACATCCTTGCCACGGACGGAGCAATGATCATCCCTTTCTCAACCATCGGTTGCAGTTCAAACAATGGTCTGATGCTTAACGACGTTTTTCTTAGTGGGAAGGAGAATGATCTTTCAGCTTTCGGCACAGACCTTTCCAAGGAAACTGATCTAGAGATAAAAGTCCGCAGCAAGAAAATCTATGTATCAATCAATTCGAACCTGGTCTACGAGGGAGAGTACTTCAAAAGTATGGGCAGGTTGGTCGGTCTACGATACAAGTTTTTAGGAGTTGGGGAAGTAGCCTCATTCTCATTGAAAGACTGGGAAAGCACCAGCATTCTGGAGTTGCTGTAGCCAATACCCTCCCTCTGTCCTGCCTGCCTGATCAGGCATCTTATATGTCAAACTCGGCAAATGCAAAAAGGAAGATACCGTGTCAAGCACGGTAAGACAGAGTGTATTGAATAGTACTTTCTGTCATGCCTGACTTGATCAGGCATCTTACATGTCAAACTCGGCAAATGCAAAAGGGAAAGATACCGTGTCAAGCACGGTAAGACAGAGCGTATTGAATAATACCGTACCAAGTTTCTGTCATGCTGACTTGATCAGGCATCTTACATGTTGAACTCGACTAGCGCAGAAGGGAAGGTATTATCAAACAGGGTATTCCGAATACACCCTTGATGATCCTCTGTATACCTTAAAAACGTGGGTTTTTTGACCTGACATCCTTCATTTGTTTTCAATGCCCTACAAAGAGTATTATGTCTATATCCTAACAAATTATTCAAGAACTGTCTTGTACACTGGTGTTACTAATAACATTGAGAGAAGAGTACTTCAACACAAGAGTAAAATTGATCCAGATGCATTCACAACAAAATACGCCGTGGATCGCCTCCTTTGGTTTGAAACCCACAATGACATTAACGAGGCGATTAGAAGAGAGAAACTCATCAAAAAATGGCGTAGGATCTGGAAGGAAAGTTTGATTGAAAAAGAAAATCCAGATTGGGAAGATCTTTCTCGAGAATGGTATTGACTGCTATGAAGTAATGAGAAGAACATACCTGTCATGCCTGACTTGATCAGGCATCTTACCTGTCAACTCGAGCAATGCGAAAGGGAAAGATACCGTGTCAAGCACAGTAAGACAGAGTGTATTGAATAGTATCGCACCTACTTTCTGTCCTGCCTGACTTGATCAGGCATCTTACATGTCAAACTCGGCAAATGCAAAAAGGAAGATACCGTGTCAAGCACGGTAAGACAGAGCGTATTGAATAATACCGTACCAAGTTCTGTCATGCCTGACTTGATCAGGCATCTTACATAGCAAGCTCGAGCAATGCAAAAAGGGAAGATACAGTGTCAAGCCCGCCAGTCGAACAAGTTCTGTGGCAGCACTACGTGAATGTTCTTGAACAGTATTGAATTTCAATTCAGATACATTCTGACCCAGTTCTTGTGACTTTAGTGCTTTAACACTCAAAATAAAGCACATGATTTCGAAGAAAATTCTACTTACAATTTGCATCATACTCCCTGTTACTAGTCTAACAGCACAGGATGTGGGAGCTGCTACACTCGTCAGTCAAAAAAGAACGACGACCGCCAACATTGGCAATGCTGACATTACAATCACCTATCATAGCCCCTCCGTTCAGGGAAGAAAAATTTTTGGAGGTCAGGTTCCCTACGACTTTGAAATAGACGGCAAAGAATATCCATGGAGGGCTGGTTCTAACCAACGTACAACGATCGAGTTTTCACATGATGTGGTTATCGAAGGCCAACCATTGGCAGCAGGTAACTATGGCTTTGTAGTGCTCGTGTCAGAGAAGGAATGGACGATGATTTTTTCAACTGGAAAAAGCTGGGGAAGTTTCAATTATGATCCAAAAAACGATGCGCTACGTGTGACCGTAAACACTGAAGTAATCCCACATCAAGAGTGGCTCAGCTACAATTTTGCAAATCCAAAAAGTCAGGAAGTAGACGTAGAACTTCGATGGGAAAAAACGATGGCAAGCTTCACTGTGAAAACCGATGCACTTGCTAATACGATTCTGACGGTTCAAGAAAAAGAAGAAAAAACAGCTGGTGATTATCAGGATCTGGCAGAGGCCATTGTAAAAAAGGATCCTTCAAAAATCGCAGATGCACTGGAATGGATAGACAAGTCCATTGAGCTCAAACCCTCCTTTTACAACAAAATGGTAAAAGTCAAATTGTTGTTGCTTAATGAAGACAAGAAAGGTGCGGAGGCACTTAAAAAGCAAGCACTCGATTCCGCTGCAGGATTCAACTATTACTACTACGGGCTGCAGCCATTGCTGCTAGATGGGGACAAAAAAGAGTCACTCAAAATTCTAAACCAACGTGTGAAGGAAAAGCCGGAAGAGTGGCAGACGTACCTCGCACTTGGAGAGTATTATCAGAAAATCGGTGATCAGGAGAAAGCAACCGAAAACTTCAAAAAATCTTATGAATACTCGAGTGATAATTGGAAAAACTATGCTCGATACCTATACCTGCAAAACAAGTTGATGGTAGAACAGATAGATTAATTGATCAAGGTTGGAGACAAATAACAGTTGAGTTGCTTCGTTCACCGAAGCAACTCCAGCTTTCGTTTTGCTTCTAACATTCCCTGTTCGTGATTGTTCTGGCGAGCATTGTCAAGTGCCTTTTGAAAGAAAATCTTTGCTTTAGCCTTGTCTCTCTGTTCGAAGTAGATATTCCCAATTTGCATGTTGGGATAAAGTTGATATCGGGTAAACCCAATTTCTTCGGCTAGTTCGCTGGATTTCTGATAAGCCTCAATTGATTTTTCATAGTTTTTCATTGCCAAATAAACATCACCAACCGACGAATAGGAAGCTGGGATGAAGGGTTTGAAACCTATTTCCTTCCGAAGCTCCAAAGACTGCTGAAACAGACTGAGTGCTTCCTCCAAATCACCCGTTTGTCTCCGATGAATCTGTCCGAGATGTCGCGTATTGTAGGCCAGGGCATATTTACTGTGCTCAGTAGAAAACGCAATTTCCTCTTTATACGCTGGAATCATTGCCAAAATTTCCTGCTTCTTACCTTCACGAAGTAGCGCGTTGTGCCTCCTCGAAATTTCATTTGCCCGTATTTCGGAAATTTTCTTCAGGTCCTTGAGTTCGGTATACATGGTCATAGCTTTCTCTCCAAAGTGCTTGCTAGCATCTAGTTTGCCAACCGACCGATAGGCAGATGACAGTGAAAGGAAGTAGCTGGCTTTAACACTCGACTCAAATGTGTTTTCGTATGGCTTGTAGGAAAGTAGTTCGGCTAGCGTCTCCTCTCGGTTGTTTTTGACTTGGAAAAGTAAATTCCTAAAACCTGAGACTCTTTGTCTTTGTAGGCACACCTGTACCTGTAGGTCTGCCTCGAAAGAATCAAATTTCCCAAAATACAGCGTATCCAAGTAAGCAAGTGCTTCTCCGAATTTTGCTTCAAAAAGAGCTTGCTCAGATAAGTCAATGGCAGTCGTTACTAGTCCGTCAAAATCTTGCGTCGAGGGGTTTTGAGCCACACCTTTACAAAGGCTTGAAACCATTAAAATAAGTGGGAATAGCGAACGCAAAATTTCAGGCATCCCTAATTTTACAACGAATCCAATTCAAAGCACTATCATTAAAGGCCCATTAGGATTACATTAACATAGTACGTACGATCGATCGAGTTTAGCAAATGATTTTGAGCATTTCCCTGCTAGCAGTAAATATCCTCCCCGTTTTTCCACATCTCGATTGTCTTTGAAATAAATTCATCTAGTCGGGTGGCGGAAATGTCGGTGGCTTTCTTAAATCGCAAGCATCCTTTTCCAGCATCAATTCCAGCCAACAAGGCCCCAGCCTTGTCTACTTTGCTAGCGTTTCCCAGATACAGACTCACATAGTTTTTTTGGGCATTTAAGTGAAAGAAAATACCTGTTGAATCTCCGTAGCAGAGCATTTTATAATTGATCCCTTCCACAATGCTTTCATCTTTTGACAGAATCATCTGTCGCAGTTCCTCTACTTTTTCCATCCTCCAGTCATCTTCGAGACCATCAATGTATTCCTTGGGTGTTTTCGCTTCATATTGCATAACTCTAATTTAGAGATTATCGGTAACTTGTATTTCTAACCTTTATAGTCCCATGAAACGATTTACATTTCTTCTCTCCTTCTTCTCAGTCCTACTTATTTCAGCTCAAAACACGCAGAAACCCGTCCTTCATGGTAAGCACTGGATGGCCATTACAGGCAAACCCCTTGGCGCAACCGCGGGTGCAATGACCTTTAATAAAGGAGGAAATGCGGTAGACGCAGCGTGTGCCATGCTAGCAGCAACCAGTACAATGTGGGATGTGTTGAGTTGGGGTGGCGAAACTCAGGCACTCATTTACAACCCAAAAACTGGGAAAGTTATTGGCATCAATGCTCTCGGAGTAGCACCATCTGGTGCCACAGCAGAGTTTTACAAAGGTGAAGGATATGATTATCCTCCACAGTTTGGTCCTCTGGCAGCCGTGACACCAGGTACTCCCGGTGGACTGATGACCATGTTGGCGGAATACGGGAAAATGAGTTTAAAGGACGTTTTAGCTCCTGCAATGGAAATGGCTCAAGGCTATCCAATGGAAGCACAGACCGCCAATCGAATTGAGGGAAGCAAGGATGAAATCAAAAAGTGGGCACCATCTGCCAAGGTATTTCTCACAAATGCTGGCGAAGAGTATGAAGCGCCGAATCCCGGTGAAATTTTTGTTCAAACGGACCTTTACAACACCCTAACCAAATTAGTAGACGCAGAGCAAGCGGCGTTGAAAAAAGGCAAAAGCAGAAAAGAGGCCATCTATGCTGCCTACGATCGCTTCTACAAGGGAGACATTGCAGATGATTTTGTAAAAGGGGTAAAAGAACAAGGCGGACTGATTACCAAAAAAGATCTAGCCGATTGGGAGGTCTACATCGAAGAGCCTGTCAAAACCAACTACAAAGGAATTGACGTGTACAAATTGACTTCCTGGGTACAAAGTCCAGTGATGCTTCAATCGTTGAACATGTTGGAAAAACTGGATGTGAAATCCATGGGCTACAATTCCGTCAACTACATCCATGCGCTCTATCAAGTGATGAACATGACTTTTGCGGATCGTGATTTCTACTATGGTGACCCTTACTACCCGCCCGTGGAACCAATGGAGGGACTGATGTCCAAAGAATACGCAGAGCAGCGGCTGAAAGAAATTAACTGGGAAAAAAACGATCCGGATGTCAAGCCTGGCGATCCGTATCAATTTCAGGAAGGTACCAATCCATTTCTTCAATACCTCAATGGATGGACGAACGAGGAGAACATGAAGAAAGTAGGATATGTCCCAGACACCCAGGAACCTTCCGAGTTTCCGACCGAAACAGCGATTTTCTCGGGTACTACTTCCATTCAAACCGCCGATGAAGAAGGATGGGTGGTATCCATCACCCCAAGCGGTGGCTGGGTTCCCGCAGTGATCGCGGGAAACACGGGCATCGGCCTAAGTCAGCGGGCGCAGAGTTTTGTCCTGGATGAAAGTGAAAACCCGTACAATGTCATCGCACCAGGCAAGCGGCCAAGAGCTACTTTGACTCCTACCATGGCTTTGAAAGATGGAAAACCCTTTCTGTCTTTCGCTGTCCAGGGTGGAGATTCACAAGACCAGAATTTGTTGCAGTTCTTCTTAAACATGGTGGAGTTCGACATGAACGTACAAGAGGCAGCAGAAGCCGCAAACATTAACAGCTACCAAATGCGTGGTTCCTTTGACCC
>JBDWQX010000088.1:0-2357 GCA_039986395.1 Cyclobacteriaceae bacterium | reverse complement strand
CATAACCAGAGAACATATCAAATTTCTTAGAGCGTATTTCATATCAGTTTTTAGTAATTAATTGATTGATTTTGGTTCTATAAAGCGTAACTTCATTTATTAGAAAAAAGTGGACATAGAATATCCAGGACAGTTGTTCTGCCATTCAATTTTTCAGAGTAATTTGTAATGTTTTAGGGAAAGGGTTACCGCTTGATATCTTAGCCCAAGCGGTAACATTTTTCAAAAAACCATGCCTGCTATTGCAGAGACTCTATATTATCAATATCCATCGTTTTGACTAATTGTAGGATTAGCAATAAGCTCAGTATCAGGAATAGGAAATAAAAGATACTTGTCGTCTGTAATTGGAACACCTTCAATCACACCACCTTTTTGGTTCCAAATTCCTGATAAAAAAGTGCCATGTCTTATCAGGTCTGTTCTTCTGTGACCTTCCCAGTACAGTTCTCTTGCACGTTCTTCAATTATAAAATCAGCTGTCAGTTCCGCAGCAGTGATGGCCCCGCTGTTGTCGCCATATGCTCTTAATCGTAGCGCATTCACTAGGGCGACAGGATCACTTGAATTGCCTGTGCCACCTCGGACAACCGCCTCGGCCAACATCAAGTAAGCATCTGCTAATCTGAACATCGGAAAATCGGTATCTACAAAGCCCTGAGTAGAACCGTTGCTGCCTTCTACACCATTTCTGTCAAAGTTGGTGTACTTGGTGACCAGGTACCCCCCTCCGTTGGCGAAATCTCCCATGTCATTGATCATAATATCACGATTACCACCATCAGTCCAGAACATGCCTCTAGAATCAATGCTGCTATTTTCATCTGGATTGCCAGGGAAATAGTTAACCAGATCAGCTGGAGTTCTTAGTCCCCACCATTGTTGATTGGTGCCTGAACTCGGTGCACCAGCACCTCTGGAGGCGGCAATGATGAAGTTAGTAGCCCCATAAGACTGGGTGAATGTACCGTCAACGGCAATAGCCCAAATGAATTCTGTCGACAAGTGATTGTCTGCACCAAAAAGTGTACTGTAATCTTGGTCCAACACATATCCTGCAGCAATTACCTGCTCACAAGCCTCAATACATTCGTTCAATCGAGTAACGCCGGTATAGACTTCTGAATTAAGGAATAGTTTAGCCCGAAGCATCCAAAGAGCAGCACGGTCGACTCTTCCGTATTCATTAGACCGAGGTTCCGCCAATTGAGATTCAATTTCTCCTAACTCATCAATAATCCAATCGAATACGATCTCTCGTGATTCTTGGGTCGGAAGATTAGTTCCAATCCCGAAAGTCTCATCAAAGAAAGGGACATCTCCATAGTGATCAATGGCATGCCAATAGCAAAACGCTCTAATGAATCGAGCTTCTGCTCTATATAAAGCAATATCACTTCTTATGTCTGAAGAAACATTTCTGCTATCCAACTTATCATCAGTAGTTTCCCTCAGGAATTCATTGACCAAGCCAATCTGAAAGAACACGCGGTTGTAGAATGCTCGATTAAAACGATCCGCATCCGTCCAATCAATTTCGTTGAAGTCATAAAGCGTGCCATCATTCCAAGCCATGGTGGCTTCGTCAGTTGGAAGTTCTTGCATCAAAAACAAGCCCCGTACATAGTTTGATTCACCTTCATCAATACCGGTAATATCCGAGTCTCCGGTAGGACCATTCTGACCACTAACCGCAAATCCCGCATACAATTTGGCTATGAAGGCCTGATATGCCGATTCTTCTTGAAAAACAAGTTCTGCAGTTGAACTGCTCTTAGGTTGCAAATCAAGATCAGTACAAGAATAGAATACTGAAAGTGCCAAGAATAATATTTTTAGATTTTTCATTTTTTCAATTTTTTTAACAGAATTATTACTAAATCAATCAATGGGGTTAAAACGAGATTCTTAACCCTGCTAGAATTGTTCTTGCTCTTGGGAATAAATTATTGTCGATACCCAATGCATTTTGATCAGTAGTACTAGTTGTTCCAATTTCAGGATCTTGCCCACTGTAATCGGTTAAAACGAATACGTTTTGAGCAGTCAAATAGAATCTTGCATTGAACTTAGGAGAAACTAGATTATATCCAAGTGTGATGTTATCCAGTTTCAAAAAAGATGCATCTTCCAGATAGTAATCAGAAAAATATTGAGGTTGTATGAAGCCTGTGTTCATCACATCTGCATGCATATTATTAGGCCACCCTCCTTGCGTTACACGGTTTAGAAATCCCATGTCGGCTTTATTATTATTATAAACATAGTTTCCAACTGAGCCTCTAAAAGTGAAACTTAAATCAAAATTTTTAAACTCAGTACTTGAGGTGATACCATATGTCATCTTGGCAAAAGGA
>JBDWQX010000087.1:0-8573 GCA_039986395.1 Cyclobacteriaceae bacterium | reverse complement strand
AATAACCAGTGGAAACCCAATCTCCTGTGCAATTTCTTTTCCTTTTAAGAATGATGTAGCTGTTTCTCCCCGACAAACGCCCACATCTAACTCCTTCATCTTCAAACGGAACTTTTCACGATCCTCCGTAGTCTCAATCGCCTCAACATTTACACCGATCATATTCACATCATACTTCTCCCAGATACCTGCTTTTTCGCAGTCTATCGCAAGGTTTAGGGCAGTTTGGCCTCCCATTGTCGGAAGTACAGCGTCTATTTGCGGAAGCTCTTCCAGTATTTCTCGGATTGATTGCTTCGTCAGAGGTTTTAGGAAAATGTTATCAGCAGTCACCGGATCTGTCATGATGGTGGCTGGGTTAGAATTGATTAGTGTCACTTCAATCCCTTCTTCTCTCAATGATCGAGAGGCTTGAGAGCCTGAATAATCAAACTCACAGGCCTGACCTATTACGATTGGTCCGCTTCCGATTATTAGGACCGATTTTATTTTTGGATTTCTTGGCATGAGGTGCGTTTTCAGATGATCTTAGCGAGTCAGGTTAAAACAAATTCTGGCAAAACTAACATGGAAGAATGAGATTCGCCCGATGATAGAAAACAAGTTTCAAACTAAGTATGGTTTATTTCTGTTTATACATTGTCAAAACTCAAATCAATTATTTTAGCACCTGATGAATATCCAGATACCAGATCATATTGCCGCTATCAAAAGATATGAACCAGGCAAAACGATTTTGCAACTTAAGCAGGAGTATGGGTGGAAGAAAATGGCCATTCTATGGAACAATGAAAACACGCTAGGTTTCTCAACCAAATCTCGGGAAGCAGTAGTAAAAGCATATGAGCAAATCAATTACTATCCAGATCCAGTAAGTGCAGACCTCAGAGAAAAGCTTGCAGAAAGAATTGGAAGACCAGCAAAGGAGATAATTCTTGGTAACGGATCTGAGTCACTTCTTATGCTGACTATTCGAGCGATGTGCTCTGGGGAGGACGAATTTTTAACCTCTGGTGGTAGTTTCGTTATTGTTTACAATTGGGCAAGGATCAACAATGTGAGATGTGTTTCAATGCCTTTGACGGAGAGCTATGGGTTTGATCTTGAAGCAATCAAAAGTCGAATAAATCGTAACACCAAGATCATCTATCTGGCAAACGTGAACAACCCAACCGGCACGATGATATCCAAAGTGGATTTAGACGAGTTCATGCAGCATGTCCCTGATCATATTTTAGTTATTGTTGATGAGGCCTATTTCGAATTTTCTGAATCTTTGAGTGAGGACTTTCCAAATTCGCTGAAGATGGACTACCCGAATTTGCTAACGCTAAGGACTTTCAGCAAGGCGTACGGAATTGCCGGTGTTAGATTGGGATACGCCGTTGGTCATGAAAAAATCATAGAATCGATTTTCAAAACGAAACTCACTTTTGAGCCCACTGCACTAGCTCAAGCTGCAGGTATGGGGGCATTAGACGATACGAATTTTTTGGAAAAAACACTTGACAATAATAATACTGGTCTAAACTACTTGTCAACTGAATTTTCGCGGTTAGGCATTCAGTTCATCCCCTCCTTCGGAAATTTTATCATGACGATTTGGAAAGATGAAAAGCAGGTGGAAAAGGTGTTTAAAGACCTAATGAAAAAAGGTGTTCTGGTGAGGCCGCTTGCAGGAACATTATCACATTGCATTCGCATATCGGTCGGAAGACCTGATGAAAACGAATGGCTAGTTGAGGCGCTGGAGAAGTAAAGGGTTAGTCAAGCCAGTACGGACAAAAATCAGAGTCGTTGTTATTGGTGATTTGGACAAGACCGCTTCCATCTTTGTTCACAATAAACAACTCCACACCAGAACCAGTCATTGTGCAAAAAACAATTTGACTTCCGTCTGGTGACCAGGAAGTCTTGTACGCCCATAAACCAATTCTATCAAATGCGCCTGACTTGACAGAAGATTTTAGTGCTGGAGTTAGGTTGATCATACTCCCTCCATCATAATCCATTGTATACAGATTTATGTTTCCTGTTCTGTCTGACAGAAAAGCAATGCTATTATTAGCAGCTGAGGTTGAAGGCGCAAAATCTGTTGAAGGATTGTTTGTGAGATTTTTAGCTTCTCCGCTGGTGATTGGCTTGAGATAAATATCATAATTATTGCCTCTTCCCGAAGTGAAAACTAGTTCAGTATTATCCTGCGTCCAGGCTGGTGTCCGGTCGCCTCCGGGAGAGTTGGTGAACTGCTCAACATTCCTACCATTGTGATCACTAATGAAAATTTCAGTGTCATTTGTGCTCCAATTGTACTCTTGAAATGCTACACGTGATCCCTCATAGGACCACATCGCACTGTACTCATAGTTACGCCTACTTGTGAACTTCTTAAAGTTACTTAGACTTTGTCCATTGAAATCTGCAATACCTAATTTCCAACCACCAAATTGGTAGGTATTCACAATTAACCTGGTACGGTCTGGCGAAACGGAGACACTATATTCTCCACGCTTCCGCACGGAACCCTTAAGTAACAAAGTAGTTTTCTTGGTTGCAGTCTCGTAGATCATTAGGCTCGGTGTTTCACCTGTATTGAGACCTCCAGGGCTTCTCGAAAATATGATTCTGGATTGCGCTCTAAGACTTAGACTCAAAACTAGAGACACTAACAGTAGTGTGAAGTTCCTCATACTATGTATCACTGAGATTAATTGAATTTGATATATAAAAGCCACCCGCCTCTCGACGGATGGCTAATTATTAAACGCAAAACTATGTCTATTTAATGCCAGCAATCACTCCATCCAAGTATGCCTGCTGGTTTTCAGGTGCTTTCTCTTTGGCTTGCTTGTAATATTTTAATGCCAGTTTTTTATTTCCATCCTTTAGGTATGCTTCTCCCAAGCTGTCTGTAAATCCCCAGATAAATTGGTGATCCTGGTTCTTTTCTATATTCATGGAAAATATCTCTATCGCCTTTTTGGTATCTCCAGCATTTAGAAGTTGGTAGCCATAGACATTCAACTGAAAAGCGTTGGCAGTCGGGATAGCTTCTTCCATGATCTTTTTCGCTTCTTCTGTATCTCCCTTTTTGGCAAGCAAACCTGCCTTGACTTGTAGGTTGCTAAATCCACTACTATTCGCAATGGATTGATCAATCCAAGTCATCGCTTCTTCTAAATTCACATCATTCTGTAAGCAATAGTTTGCAGCCTGAAAGTATCCTTGCCAACCAAAACCTGCAGGTCCGCGCAGCTCAGCTCGTGCATTATCTGTTACGATTTTTGCAACATCAAATTCGATTTTAAAAGGAATCTGGAGTTTATCCCATCTTAGAACTGCAGTAACGTCATTCCCCTCACGCTCAATAAAATTATAACTCAGCCATTCTTGCGGATCAATTTTGCTTGTTTTGACATCTACGATTGCTACAAGTTCATTTTCAGCTGGATAAACGGTCCCCCAGGATTGAGAATATTGCGAGAGCAAGATCCTGAAATTATCTTCATCTTTTGGCCACATATACAATCCGTAAGTCCCTGCCTTTACGTCTTGCCCTTCGACCTTTGCGTCGTGCGAAAAAGTAATTGTTGTGTTTTCATTTGCACCTGCTCTCCACATACCACCGAATGGAACTTGCGTTCCCCAAATTGCTCTTCCTTTCACGCCAGGGCTGTGATAGGAGATCGTCACATCCGATATCCCAACTCGTTGACTTACCGATGCGGACTGACTTTGTCTTGGTGTTGTAATGTTTTGGGCTTGTAGTTGAAATACTGCAACCACCAAGCCAAGGGCTGTCACTAAGAACTTTGCTTTTGAAATTTTCATTAGCCTCATGTTTTCTATTTTAAGAATTTGTTGTGAGCCAAAATTGACTTGGCGAAAGGCTAAGAAAAAGGAAGAAGTGATTAGAGGTTAAATCTGTGATTAGTGGTGCTCCAGATCAAGGTATGACAGTACATTTTCTTTGAATCCGCGACCAGAAATGACTTCCCGATCGTTTTTCAAAAGGAAACTATACTCGTTGTTAGTCAAGTATTTGCACGATTTGATGTACCTCGTATTAATAAGATAGCTCCGATGCACACGAATGAATTCTTTTGGGTTAAGCTCATCTGCTAGGGAATTCATTGTGCTTCTGTGCAGGTATTTTCTACCCGAAGTTTCGAGTTCGATGTAATTCCCATTTGCCTCCAAAAGAAAAATTTCATCAGTCCGAACTGTTATTTCACGGCCCTTTTCTCTGAACTCAAACGTCTCGCGATAGGGACTGTCTTTCTTTTCGAATTGATTCAAAAGATCAAATACCTTCTTGTTGATGTTAGCAGATTCTTTTTGTTCGATTCGCTCACGAGCAAGATTGACCGCTGTTTTGAATCGGTCGGAGTCAAGTGGCTTTAAGAGGTAATCCACAGCATGAACGTCAAAAGCCTTCAAAGCATATTGGTCGTAGGCGGTAGTGAAAATGATGTAAGGCAGTTTGTCGCTTCCAAGTTTTTTGATCACATCAAAACCACCAAAATCAGGCATTTCTATATCTAGAAAAATCAATTCTGGAGATTTCAATTGTATCAGTTGCACCGCCTGTTCTCCGCTCTTTGCTTCTCCAATTAAATTTATAAAGGGAAAATCTGAAAGCAGTGTTTCTACCTTTTTTCTCGCTAAAAATTCATCATCGATAATTACTGTTGAAATTGCCATAATCTATCTGTTTGTTAGTGGTATCGTGATTTTTGCATTGCAGCCTCCCTTCTCACTGTTATCAATTCTGAATGCTCCATTTGCACCATAGAGTTCGTGGAGCCGATTCGTGACGTTCTTAAGGCCAACCCCGTAGTTGAATTCTGTTGCGAGCCCAGCACCATTGTCACTTACCAGCAATTCCAAATGAGGAGAAGGATATTCAATCCCATTCAGAATTTTTGAAGAGATTTCAATTACTCCATCACTCACTTTATTGGCCATCCCGTGCTTGATGGCATTTTCAACCAGCGGCTGCAGAATCAGGGTGGGGACCATATCTTGAAGAGACTTGGGGTCAAGATTATATGAAATGGACAGGCGGTCACTGAACCGCTCAGACTCGATTGATAGGTAGTTTTCTATGAATGTGATCTCCTCCTGAAGCGAGATAAATTGCTTTTCTTCTTTCTCCAGTACTGCTCTAAGCAATTCACCGAATCGCGAAATCATTTTCTGCGCAGCTGCCTTATCTATGTCAATTAAGGAAGAAATAGAATTGAGTGTATTAAATAAGAAATGAGGTCTTAGCTGAGTTAGCAGTGCGTGCAACCGCGCATTTACTAATTCCTTTTCCTTTTTAATCAATTTTCTTCTGTTGAAAGCAGTGAGGAAAATTCCAACGACAATCCAGTAATAGATAAAACTGGAAATAATCCCTGCTCCAAACGAACGAAGTTTCCAATACCCGAAATAATTTGAGAACGTATTGCCTGAATAGATCGAGTAGGCGAGGTTATATATTGTCGTGGTAAAGGCTCGATGAAAAAAGGCCATCAAGAGGCTGATCAATCCAATTATAAGAATTTTTTTCAGATAAGGGCCTGCTGATTCACTCAACATCTTTGATGAATTAGCTGCGACAGGAGCTATCAGAACCAAGGTCATAAAATTGACGGTATTATTTGCTGAAATGGAGAACCAACTAAATTCGTATTGGTAATTCGCAATCAGGTAACTCAAGTACTGTTGTAGCGTCAGAAGTGCCGCCAACACCAGGGCAAATAGAAAAAGATACCCAAAATGGATCGGTAAGGTACGGTATGTATGTAATTTCTTGATTACAGCGAGTTTAACTTAAGTAAAATTAGGATTAATATTGCTTGTTGACATTAGCAAAAGTGATAGACAGCCACTTCTGTGACAACCCTAAAAGACAATCCATGCGACTACTTCAACTTTCATCACTTCTATTTTTCCTATCATTTTGCAGTACGCCAGCTAAGCAAAATGAGACAACAGCAGAAAGCCCTCAGTCCTCCGAAGACACGCTTACCTACATGCAAATTTATGATCTTGTCATCCAGGAAACCGGCGAACGTATCGAATGGCACGGTGAAGAAGTTGATAAAAGTGCCTTAGAATTTTTAACCATTACCGAAAATGGTCCTTGCGGACAAAATGATTGTGGAAAAGCACTGGTGTTAAATAATACTAGTACAAATCAAGTTCATGTACTTGTACATTCACCTTTTCAAATTGAAGACGTTACGAGCGAATTGGCAACAAAATATACTATTGAAGCCAATTCGACCATATCAATAGGGTGCTCTCACCTTTGCTATGCAGGAGATTCATATCTGTTTGAAAGAAGAATTGTAGGAGCCAAAACTGGTGAAGAACCCTTCTAGGAACTATTACTTTAGTCACGTAAACGATTCGCACGCTCTAAAAATCCTTTCCCAACCAAATCTTTCATAATGTGCGGTCCATTCGCTATGATTTCGATGGAACTTTCCACTCCAATCTTTTTCAAAATAGCGTGGCGTTGTTTTGCAGAATTCATCCAGTAGGTGTCTTTGTCTCCAACTACAAACTGAACTTTGACTCCCTTTAGCTTGCTAAGCTCTGTTTCCCTTGTCGTCCCAGGATTTCCAGCCATGCCAGTGATGCCGGTTATGTATTCTGGAATCTCCATCACCAGGCTGAAAACACTCGAACTATTCGCGCTAAAACACACTGTGTGAAATTTGTTTCCTTCAACATTGTACTTCGATTTGAGGTGTTCCAAAAATGCTTTAATCTCATCCACTCGTCTGGTTGCATTGTAGATTTTATAATCGATCAAAATCCAGCCGTACGTATCCTTGGTTCCTTTCCAATAAAAGCTTTGGTCATCCTTGTTTTCCACTTCGGAAGGTCCAACCATGACTGGGTATGTCTTTGAGGGATCAAAGTCATTCGGCAATTGCACTGCGTACTTCAACTTCTTTCCATCGAATTCGAATTCGGCGAATTCACGCTTTCCTGCTGTGCAACTTGCCAAAATGACCAAAAGTCCGGCTGCTATCAAAAGTCCCTTTGTCTGATTCATGAGTTGTTTTTGTTTCAAAGAAACGGGCTTGCTGTTGTGATCTCAATCTCTTTGTGTCAGGAAGTTACAACTGTGACAAAAAAGCCTGCGGTGTTACCGCAGGCTTAGGTATTACTTCTTCAGTTGGTTAAATTAGACTTGACTCATTCCACCATCAACCTCAAGTTCGACCCCATTTACATAAGAGGCATCATCCGAAGCTAGAAACAAGACTGCATTCGCTAGTTCATCGGCAGAACCAAATCTCCCGAGAGGAACACCTGCTGCAAACCCAGCACCCATCTCCTCCACAGCTTCTTGTGGCATACCTAACTTACCATAGATCGGAGTCTCAATTGGTCCCGGGGCAACACTCACAGATCTGATTCCTCTTGACTTCAACTCGCTTGCCAAGACTCTCGAAAGAGAACGGAACGCTGCCTTGGTTGAGGAATAAACACTCGTTCCTTCAAAACCCTTTTGCCCAACAATTGAGGTGTTTCCAATAATCACTGCATTGTCGTTGAGATGTGGTACTGCCTCTTTGACTAGAAAGAAAGGGCCCTTCACATTAATATTGTATTGCGTGTCAAAGTGCTCTTCAGTGATTTCAGTTATTGGAAGAAAGTATGCTACTCCTGCGTTTGCAAAAAGGATATCAATCTTGCCATATGTCTCCACGGTTTTCTCAACGACCTCTTTGGTCTTGTTAATATCCGCTGCGTCAGCCAGAATTGCGGTCACGCCATCACCAATCTCTTTTACTGCTTCGTCAAGTGCTTCCTGACGCCTTCCAGTTATCACAACCTTGGCACCCTCTCTCACAAATAGTTTTGCTGTAGCAAATCCAATTCCGCTATTACCACCAGTGATTAATGCTACTTTACCTGTCAAACGACCAGGTTGGTTTTCTAATTTTTCCATTATTTATTTTTATTTGAAGTGATTAGTCCAAATAACAGATCGTTTGAAACATTCGTTTCAAAAAAATAAGAAAACTTATAAAATACTCAGAATTTGTTCGGTAACGCCCTCCAGATTAGGCTCAATCATGGACGTAACCCGTAAGCCCTGCAAGGCAGAGAACAAATAGAGGGCAAGTGTTCTAGATTCCTTGTCTTGTGATATTTCTCCCAGTTGCTGAGCCCCTTCAATGAGGGCAGCAAAAGAGGCAACCACCCGTTCTTTGTTCTCAACTAGAAAATCCTTGATTCGAGGTTGCTCACTTCCCAATTCCGAAGTGCATGCAGTAAGCATACATCCTCTTTGATTTCCAGCATTGATGTCATCACTGATTCCTCTAAATAGCGACATAATGGCTTTCTTAGGAGATTCTGCTTCAGAAAAGGTCGTTCTCAGCAAGTTATTCTGAGTCTTTTGATAATACTTTAATGACTCTTCAAAAAGCTGGAACTTATCTCCAAAAGAATTATAGATACTTGACCTGTTAAGGCCCGTTACGTCCACCAAGTCCTGCATAGAAGTGCCATTGTATCCCCTCTGCCAGAAAAGGTCCGTTACGTTGCGAAGAACATCC
>JBDWQX010000086.1:0-12912 GCA_039986395.1 Cyclobacteriaceae bacterium | reverse complement strand
CTTTCGTGAGTTTCTTTTAAAATCAATAGGGCTTTGATCTAGCTTTCTCTTAAAAAAATCATTAAAGTTTGACTTCGAGTTAAAACCCGCCTCCATGGCAATCCCGAGTATGGTATATTTATCAAAAGCAGGATCGGAGATTTTTCGTTTGACTTCCTCCAAACGATAATCATTTAGTAGTTGATTGTAATTCAATCCGTAGTGCTCATTTATTATTCGTGAAAGAACATTTGGGCTCACATTGAGATGAACCGCTAGTTTCTTAAGGTTAATATCAGGGACTTTATACAAATGTTCTTCTTTCAATAGTATTTCTAAATGCCTGATAGTTGAAAGGACCAAATCATCGGATACTCTTGTGTTGCGGTATTTCGTTATTGATTGTGATATACCACTTAGAACCTTATCCATGGGACGAAAAACCTCAGGCTTTTGAAGAGCAACGTATCCTATTCCGTATATTAGGATTGACATAATGGTCCAAACTAAGTATGCCCACCTTACATCGAAATTTTCTCTCATAAATGCAGAGAATAATACCAATGTTAGAACACCAATGCAAATAACTAGCGACGTTGATGTCAAAAAGTATAGCCAGGAAATTTTTGATTTTACTTCTGATTTTGCTACTCTAAAATCTCTCAGAATAATTACGGTTAGGCCCAGATAGAAAACAAAATGTAGACCGCCAATCAGGTTTAAGATTATGTTGTTGGTGACTGGATTTGCACTGAAAATTCTGGGAAAGGAATTGATTTGCTCTGAGAAAAAATTTACTCCGAAGAGGGTGAAGGCTAACAACATCGGGGCGGCATGAATAAGCAGCTCTTTCTTCGATACACCCCGCTGAACATAGCACTTGGTATAAAGAAATAAATTAAATCCACTAAATAGGAAAGGTACTCCGATGAAATTTGGTAATTGAATTTGATTGTTCATTAACTTCAAGGAGCTCTCGATCAGTACTGCAGAGAAAGAGAAAATATATATCGCTAAAAATTGATTGTATTTACTCTCGCCCCGACCCATTCGGAATAATATGAGTGATTGAATTATTCCGTGGAGTCCGCAGATTAGCAGATATGTATTAAGGAGATAGATTGGCATGGTTTCCTTACAGTAAAATCAATCTGGTGAATTTACAGAAATCGGATTTGTACTACTTAACAAACCTTAACTAAGGCCTTGTACAAATTAACAACTAATAACATTTCTTGTTTGTTTGTACAACAAAGTAGCGGCAGCTTTGAGGAATTAATCAAATCAAAATAGAAATAATGAAATCAATAGTTTTAATTCTTCTTCTTGTGGTAACTACATCAGTAGTCGCACAGCAAACTGGACCCCAAAACCTATCTCAACTAAAAGAGAGCCCAGCTGGATCAAAGATTCTTGATTATCTGGGAATGGTCAACAGCAGCGAGAAAGTACCCGACGGTTGGGTAGAAAAACGATTTGCCCCAAAACTTCTAGAGGCAATGAGTGTTGAAAAAATTGGTGGACTGATTGCGGAAAGCAGAGAAATGGAAGGACAAATGCACTTGTATGATGCAAATAGAACGGGAATGTTTCGCTATAAACTCCTACTCAAAGGGGTAAAATCAGGGGAGTGGTTGAGTATGGTTTTCACTTTTGAAGAAAGTGACCCATACCGAATACTTGGTATCACACTTGACAGCTCTGCTGCTGAACCAAAAAACGCAAAGCCAATATTTCCTGTAAATGAGTGAGCAAGCTGATTCATATTTGATCTGTCATTGTACAAAACAACAACTAATTGCTATCTTGTGCGTTTGTACAACAAATTGAATTTATTATGAGAGGTGAACATTTGGGTGAACTTGAGGAGCTAGTACTCCTAACTGTGGGCTCTTTATATAAGGAAGCCTATGCGGTGGCAATCCTGGAAGAAATATCTGGGAGCACCAGTCGGAACATGGACGTGACAGCTATTCATTCAGTACTAAGACGCTTGGATAAGAAAGGGTTCGTCACTTCTGAAATGGGCGGAGCTACAAATGAAAGAGGTGGTAGAAGGAAACGTTTCTTTTCGCTAACCCAGGCGGGTAGAAAAGTGATCGAAGAAACCATGGAATTGCGATTGTCTCTGTATAACAAGTTGCCAAAACTGGCTTTCTCCGCTGTTTGATTATGAATCAACCTCCGAAGTGGGCCAATCGATTTCTGGAATGGTACTGTGATCCATACCAACTGGAGGATTTGCAGGGGGACCTGTACGAAATATTTCAACAAAGAACAAAAAGCGGAAAGCCATTTAAAGCAAAGATTTACTTCACGTGGTTAGTGATTAGATCGTTCCGGCTTTCTGCGCTAAAAAAGAATCGAAAATTCAAAAACTCAATATTTGCTATGACTAGAAATAACTTCAAAATTGCCCTCCGAGTGCTATGGAGAGATAAGTTCAACAGTTCCATCAATCTACTTGGGCTTACGATCGGTATTGCTTGTTTCCTTCTTCTTGGCCTATATGTCAAGCAAGAGCTCAGCTACGATCAATTTCATTCGAAGAAAGATCGGGTCTATCGTACCTGGCTGAAAGAAGATTATGGAGAAGGGAGAATTTTTTACAATTCCACGACTCCGCTGAGGTTCGAAGAAATGTTCGAGAATAATTTTCCTGAAGTAGAGAAAGCAGTTCAATACATTGAGCAACAACGATTGGTCGGTAGAGGAGAAAATAGAATCAATGAGAAAGTGGCAATGATTAGTCCTGACTTTTTTGAGGTCTTCGACTTTGAAGTGTTTGAAGGAAATGAACGTACCCCGCTTCCAGGAAGGGAAAGCTTGATTATTTCTCAACAGTTCGCTGAAAAGTATTTCGGAGATAGAGATCCCATTGACAAGCCTTTGGCGATTCAGATTGGTGAGGATGTCCGAGACTTTACTGTTTCTGCAGTTTTTGTGGACATTCCCAGAGAATCTAGCATTCAGTTTGATCTGGCGATTTCAACGGAGAATGGTCGAGATGTTTATGGAGATCGGTCTTATACAGCCTGGTTCAATGTTGTTCCCGAAACGTATGTGCTTTTTAAAGAAAATGCCAGCGTAGCGGCTGTCAATGAGAAAATGGAGGGCGTAGTTCTCGGGCTAATGGGAGAGGTAGGGTATGGAGACGGCCCTATGCAAAAGGGGCAATACAATATTGGGTTTCAGGAGCTCACAGACATCCACCTGAATCCTGCAATTCCATTAGGGTATGCTCCTGTAAACAACCCTCAATATGTTTTCATTTTGGGAATCATTGGTGTACTGGTTCTCATTATTGCTTGCATCAATTACACCACCTTGTCTGCAGGCCAGTCTTTGAAAAGGTCAAAGGAAGTTGGTATGCGCAAAGTGTTGGGTGCGGTGAAGGGCACATTAATCTATCAGTATCTAAGTGAAAGTCTGCTGCTTGCCTTGTTGGCCATGCTTATCGGGACCATTACCACGGTTCTGTTGATTCCCACATTCAATTTACTTACAGGAACAGAAATATTTTTTGAATTCGAGCTGTGGCATGTGCTTGTGTACTTAGCAATCGGGTTGGCGATCGGTCTCGTCGCTGGTTCATATCCTGCCTTAGTAATCTCTGGCTTCAAAACAATCAATATTTTAAGAGGCGGAAATCAATCATCAGGAAAGCTGGCGACCAGAAAAGGGTTGGTCATATTTCAATTTTTGATAACTGTATTTTTAATCAGCACTACGTTGATCATGAAGCAGCAAGTGCAGTTTCTTCAAAACAAAGATCTTGGGTATGATTACAAAGCTGTCGTATCAACTCGGTTACGAGCTGATCCCACTTTGCAACGAACCTCCGAACGAATCATCTCGGGCTTCGAAAACGGGGAGTTGCTGAAGGCCAAGCTTGAGAAGTACCCAGAAATCACCAAAATTGCAATGGGGTCGCACATGTTTGGAACTAGTGGCTGGATCAACCTGGCGTTCAACGATGATGACAATGTTTTTCGGCGTTTTAGAATGCTGGTCGTTGATGCAGCTTACATAGATGCATTTGGGATCAAAATGAAAGAGGGACGCTCCTTCGAACGTGATAATGGGTTAGACCAGAGACAGTCTGTCATTTTAAATGAAACTGCAGCAAAGTACTTTGGGTTGGAAAATCCACTTGGTGCCAAGCTTCCCAGCGTTGAATTTGGAGAGCATCAGATCATCGGTGTGACGGAAGACTTTCATTTCAGTTCGCTTCATTCGGAAGTAGAGCCACTGGTGATTGTTCAAAATCCTGTACCAATATTCCAGGGGATTTCGGATGCTGATGGAGGTGATTCTTTGATTCCCAAACTGGTTTTTACGTATACTGGCTCAAATTTATTGGAAGCTACGGAAATATTAAAAAGAGAATGGGAAGCCACATTTCCAAGTGAAAGTTGGAACTACAATTTTATAGACGAACGAATTAAGTCTCAATATGAGAGTGAAGCAAGAACGAATAAATTAATAAGCGTTGCAACGTTCCTTTCGATCGTGATTGCAAGCTTAGGTCTGCTTGGCTTGACGATGCTCGTTGTGAACAGCAAGGTGAAGGAAATTGGTATTAGAAAAGTGATGGGAGCATCTCCCTCGTCGATTTTCAAGCTATTGGCAAAGGGATTTTCGGCTCAACTCTTAATTGCGATTGTTTTGTCCGTGCCAATCACGATCTGGCTAATGAACAAATGGCTTGCAAATTTTGCTTATCGCGTAGATATCGGGGTAGGCCTATTCATTGTCAGTGCATTGTTCTCCATGTTCGTTGCCTTTGTCGTGATCAGTTATCATACTGTTCGAGCAACTAGAGTCAATCCAGTAGAGTCATTGAGAGCGGAGTAGTGCCTACTCATCTCGCAGATGCTCCACAGGATTTACTTTTAGGGACTTTAGTATTTGAAATAAACTGGAGCCAAAAGCAATGCCGACAACGAGAACAAGTCCTAGCAAATAGTTGAGCGGACCAAACTCAATGGAGTAAGCAAAATTATCCAACCATTTGCTTGAAAGAATGTAGACCACGGGCCATGAAATAATGCATGATATTAGAATGATGTAAACATACTCCTTGGTTAGAACCATAGTTATATGGCTAGAGGAGGCACCCATCACCTTTCGTATTCCGATTTCCTTGGCACGTCGCCTGAAGGTATACGTAGCTAAGCCAAAGACACCAAGTGCAGCTATCAAAATGGATAAAATGGTGAACGTTGTCATAATTTTGCTGCTGGCAAGTTCACGCTGGTATGTTTTCTTTATTTCATCATCGACAAACATGAATTCCATGGGCTTATTGGGGTTGAAGGTGGAATACGACTTCTCAATAGATTTGATTTGAGTGAGAATTGACTGGCTAGTTTTCAACTTGATGTTTAGGAAGTCAGTATAGTAAGGGTGCTTGTTAATGTAGATCACAAGAGGTTTAACTGACTCGTACAAAGATTGAAAATTGAAGTCTTTGACCACGCCAATTACCTTACCTTTTCTGATGTCCGCTCTGCCAGTGTAAATCGTCACCTCCATGCTTTGCCCAATTACTCCATTTTCCAGGTTTAGAAAATTTGCAGCAGCTTCATTAACAATAAAAGCAAGCCGTTGATCGGTGGCAATTTCGGTGTTAAAATTTCTTCCCTCCAGAAGCTCAATATCGAAGGTTTCAAGATAGTCTTCATCAGCACCAAGTGCGTACCATTCCGTTTCAATATTGTCTGGGTGATCAGGGAATTTTACAGGAAAACTATAAAACCCTTCTCCGGCACCCAGGACTGTATTAGAAACAGCGACATTTTCGATGAAGGGCAATTTCTTGAGCTCATCTTTAAGTGTTTTGTAGTTCGTTTTATCATGATTGTCGACCATTTTTAGCCCGATCTGATAGTCCTTTTTGAAGCCCATATTCTTATCCTGCATGTAGTTGTATTGCTTCACGAGGAGGATTGTCAGTAGTATTAAACACATGGAAATCGAGAACTGCACAGTCACCAAAATCTTTCGTTGATTTCCGTTGTTGAGGTATTTGCTCAGATTATTTTTCAGGACATCAATGGGGTTGAATCGAACAGTCGCCAGAGTAGGGTAGGTACCTGCTATTGCGGAAAGAGCGATAACTCCAATAATAATAGACAACAGTGATTGATAACTTGTTAGGATGTTATACGCCACAGCTCCGTTCAGAAGTTGACTAATCAGTGAGTGCCATAAAGTGACCATAACGATTACCGAGAGCACTATCGCAATGCTAACAGTGACGAGCGATTCCATAAAGAATTGCTTAATGAGTTGACTTTTCTCAGATCCCATCGCTTTCTTAATGCCTATTTCGCGTGATCGCTGCTGACTGTTGGCGGTTGTCAGATTCACATAGTTGATAATTGCGATTAACAATATGAAAGCTCCGAGTGCCAAAAAGAACTGCATGCTGATCTGAGTATTGTTCGATTTCCATTCGCCCTGTCGATCAGAAGTAAGGTGAATACTTGTCAGCTTTTGGAAGACTAATTTTGGATTTCCTTTCAAGTATTCCTTATGCCCATTTTCCAATAGAAGTTCCTCGGCAAGTTTTTGAGTATTTTCTACGTTTTGAGTGGAGCCTAATTTCGCATACAAAAATGCGTTCGGATAAAACCAATTGCCATACCACGGAATGACTTGGGTTAGGCTGGAAAATGATGCAATAAAATCCATGTGAAAATGTGTGTTTTCAGGAAGATCTTTTATCACTGCTGTTACCGCAAATTCGAATTTTCCATTTTCATCCTCAAATGTGATCGTTTTTCCAATAGGACTTTTGTCGCCGAAGTATTGAACTGCTTTCTGCTGTGTTAATACTATCTGCATGGGAGCTTCAAGTGCTTGCACAACTGAACCATCTAGAGACTCGAATGGAAAAAGATCGAAGATGCTTTCATCAGCAAAAACAAATTGATTTTCCTTAAACTTTGTGTTTATTTCACTCTGCACATAGCCTGGCCAAGGCATCATCCTTGTCAGCGTTCCCCCTTGCAAGGTTTCATTTAGCACATCGTAAAGAGGTATTGGGGCTTTTGCTGGTTCTAAGTAGTGCCCATCGTCGATTGAATTTATCGCAACACGAAAGATTCTGTCATTTTCTGGAAAAACCTTGTCGTAGCTATTTTCCTGAATGTAGTACAGAAATAGGATTGTGAAAGAGCATATTCCAAGCACAAGACCTGAAATGTTGATTCCAGTAAATAGCATATTTTTCTTAAATACCCTGAAGGTGATTAGAAGATTATGCTTCCATAGTCCGTTATTGAATGTGTATTTCATGATTTTAGGGCTTTTGAAATTTGACCATCTAAAAAACTTTAAAACATCAAAAACAAATGTTTTCCTGGCGAATTGTAGTCCTCTCGCATCAACCTTCTCATTAAATATTTCGTGAAGATCACCCTCTATTTCCTCTAAATAGTCAGCGTTGCAAAACCATCGAAGGAAAGAAACAAGCCAGCCAGGGGGACTCTTTTTCATGCTAAGCTTGGTCTTATTCGTTTGTACAAAGACGTTCGCATTTCGTAGGCCTGATCCAATGTAGCCTGACCAGCATGTGTCGGAGTGTAGATTCTTTTCCTTCTTCCTCCTCGCTTGGTAGTGGCCCCACCCAAACGCGACTTGAGAAAGCCTTTTGTCTCCAGCCGTCGGAGGACTGTATGGATAGCACCAATGTTCATTTCTCTGCCAGTGGTGCTTTTGATTTCTGCAACGATAGCGACTCCATAGGCTTTGTCATGTAACGCGGCTGCTGTGAGAAGTACGAGTTCTTCTAATTCTCCTAGGAATGTTCCTTTCATTTTTTGGTATTTATCATACAAATACAAAACTAATAAATAATTACTTTTATATTTGTATGACTAATATAAATATTCACTCTCAAAATAGTAAGACTATGAAAATTATTTTTGGCGTTTCCCTGCTCGTACTAGTTTACTGTAGCTCGTCTCAGAATTTGAATGATAATAAATTGGCAACTGCGATTCAGACTTTTCAGGATGCTGCGGACATGAACGGTATGTCGGAAGCGATCCGTCTGTTCAAAAAGGTCAGTGATGAAAATCCCAATCAGTGGATTTCTAATTACTGGACGGCTTTTGCATACTCACAAATAGGTAGACTCTCCGATAACCCGTCTGCATATTACGATTCTGCCCAGTTTTACATGGATCGGGTAATGATGATCAAAGACCAGTCTAAAGCGCAGCAGTCAGATAATCAGGTGCTGCAATCGTTAGTATATAGCTTGTATGCTGGGGCTTCCTGGAGTAAGGGAGATAGAGAGAATGGAATGAAATACTCTAGTTTGGATAGCGAGGCCTTGAAGCAAGCACTTGTTTTGAATAGAGATAACCCAAGGGTCTACTTAATTTCAGGAACCAGTCTGATTTCAGATGGATTGCGAAATGGAGATACTGGCTATTTACTTGCTGGCAGTCAGATGTTGGAAATCGCCAGAGCTAAGTATGAGGCAAATAAACCATCAAGTGAGCTTTACCCAGATTGGGGAAAAGGTTGGATCAATTTCTGGAAAGAAAGAGCAAGAATTGGCGATTAATTGCATGCTCAAATATTGAGTGTTCCTTCTTTGGTTTTGACTCAAAGGATAGAAACCGCTATCATTGAAATAGCAATGACTGTAGCACTAATGAACATACTTCTTACGAAAAATCTTTTTTGCTTAAGGTCCATGTGAAATATCATAACGTCGTGGTTTAGTTGTAATGTGAAAGTAGGGGCAGAGGTTTTTATTTGAAAATATTTTCGGTCACTCCACTTTTCGTGTCGGTAAGATTTTTCAAATCATCGACGAAGTATTTTCAGGATTTCAGTTTTTGCAGCCTTTCAGCTGCTAACTCAAGTGTTTCGCCCTTTTTAGCGAAACAAAGCCGGATCGTTTTGTCACGCGGGTCGGTAGAATAAAAGGGTGACATAGGGATTGCAGCAACACCAATTTCACTGGTTAGGTATTTTGCAAAGGTGACATCATCTTCGTCGCTGACTTCTTCATAGTTGTATAGTTGGAAGTACGTTCCCTTTGAAATCAGTGGTTTCATTGGGACATCTTTAAGTAGGTCAGTTAGTAGGTTGCGTTTTTGCTCGAAGAAGGAGGGAAGTTGTTCATAGGTTTCGGGATTCTGTAGATAATCAGCTATAGCAAACTGCACAAAAGAATTGACGCAGAAGACATTCCATTGATGAACGTTTTTGAATTCATTGATCAACATCTCAGGGCCCACCACATACCCCATCTTCCATCCGGTTGCATGGAGGGTTTTTCCAAAAGAAAAGACAGCAATGCTCTGCTGAAACAGATTTGGAAAACGCATCACACTTTGGTGTTCCTCTCCATCGTAAATCAAATGTTCATACACTTCATCACTCAAGACCACTATGTCTTTCTCTGAAACGATCTGCTCAAGTTGCAGCATATCATTAGCACCTAGTAGTGTCCCGCTTGGATTGTGTGGAGTATTGATGATAATCATTTTGGTCTTTTCGTTGACCATGTCTCGTATTTCATTCCAATCGATGGCATAGTCTGGATAAACCATCGAATACGGTCGAGGTATACCTCCGGCAATCAAGACTTCTGGCTTGTAGCAATCATATGCAGGTTCTAAAATAATCACCTCATCTCCCGGTCGAACGAATGCGTTAATAGCGGTAAAAAGAGCCTGCGTTGCTCCAGCGGTAACACATAGCTGCGTTTCAGGATTTATTTGCATCCCGTAGCATCGCTCTAATTTTTTACTTAGTGTTTGTCGTAATGCTGGCAACCCTGCCATCGGACAATACTGGTTCTTTCCCTCATTTAAATGTTTTGTTATCAAATTCAGCAGGACCTGATCGGTGTCGAAATCTGGAAAGCCCTGACCAAGGTTGATTGCCTTATGTTGAGTTGCCAACGCAGACATTGTGGAGAAAATGTTAGGACCGGAGGTTGGTAACTTGGAAGAAATGTTCATGCAGTGAAGATAATAAGGGGATCGGGATCAAAGGTGTTTTGACAACTAGCACATAAAACTTTTATATCTTGGTTTTTGAAATAAAATTTCAACATACGATGAAAAACATTGCCGTCTTGTGTTTACTAACTTGGACTTTTTTCTCAGCTGCCCAGGAAAAGGTTCCGATTACGAAGATCATCGATGACCTAACGGTGAGATGGGATGAAACTGCCATCACGCTTCGAACCTATCAAGACATTCATAACTTTTGTGCTGCCGTAGAAGATAGAGCTACTACCGTTGAACTATTGGATCAAATTCATCATTGGGACACCACCTTGTATTTTATTGTCCAGAACAAATACGCGGATAAAAAGGATAAGGAGGCAGAGGCAACTCTCAGAGATATTGAAACGCTGGAGACGGACTACACCACGGAGAACTTTAAGCATTTTATTCAAGAGGAGTGTGCAATCCTCAAAGTGATTGAAGATCATTTTGATCAAGAAACTGTACGTGCATATGAAAAGGAGATATTGAAATTTGAGAAAGAATTGGTCAAATACGTGGTGAGTATCACCGATCGGATTGATATAATTGACGAACATATCCATCATTTACATCTGGACTAAATAAGTATTGTCACGCGCTTTTGATCAAGATCAACCTTTTTTTGCCAGAAGAAATCCAAGAGACCACTTTACCCGAAATCTGTTATTTTCTTGCACACAGCCAAGTTGACTAAGTGCTTCAAAGAGTTCTTTCTTCGAGGGGTTTTTGTCCAAATAAAATAGATTCCTAAAAAAGTCCATCGCCTCCGTCTTATTCTGAAAATTCCAATAAAATGATTTCCGTCTAAATTCGACACTGAACCCTGCGCCCTCAAGTTCATGTGAATCAACTTCGGCATCCATAAACCTTCCTGTATGGCCCATGCTATTCCACCGATTTACAAAAACGTTCAAAAAGTAATCTGGTTTGCTGCCCTCTACCACATCACCGAGAATGAATTGTCCATTCGACTTTAGAGTTCTGTGCATCTCACCGTAAAAGGAATCTCTATCAACGATATGGTGCAAAGCTGCCAGGCTAGCAACTACGTCAACTGATTCACTTGAGAGGTCGATCGTTGCTTCCTTGCACTTTCGCACCCCCGTGTGGTTATCATCAAACTCTCCTGAGAAATCGTACGCTAGATATGAAAGGTTTGGAGGTAAATAACGTTTCAGATAGCCGCCACCTGCTGGAAGATCCAGAATTCTACCATCCTTTTGAGGTGAAATGAACTCAACCATCAGATTGAATTCTTCTACTCGGGCATCTGGAGATTTTGCCATCGCAGAATGGTAAGATCTCCCTCGCTTTATGAATATTTCTTCATAGCCCTGCATTGGCAAAACTCTTTACATCCTTGCAGGTTGGGCATACTCCACATGTTTTTGCCGGTTGCGTATCACTGTAGATAGGCCTGCGGCACCACCACGTGTTACTACGAACTGCTTCAGGAAGTGAATCCCAAATCTCCTTTTTCGTTAGGTCCATCACTGGGAAAATGTAGGTTGGTGGCTTGGGCATATCTAGCGATACGACATTCTTGAAAATCTCCTGAGCTCTGTTCATTCGAAGCGCGAAGTGTCCGGCGTTCGAGTCAATGTCAGTTTTTGTCCTGCCCATCGCTACAAACAATATGTCTTTCCTTGCTGCGCAAATATTTCCTGCAATAAACGCACACACATCCATATCGAAGGGGAACCTTTTTGATTTGAGTGATGCAAAACCCATGGTGTTAAACACGTTCTCAGAATAAAGGAAGTCCTTGATACTGTTTTGTTTGTAGTAGCTCAGAATTGAATGTACTGCCGCGGCCTCAGCCTTTGCTCGATTTTCTCGATTGTGAATATGGATATGGTGAATAATTAACGGATGATCAGCATATTTCTCATTTGTCATCAGTTGATGTAGTACTCCAGTGGAATCAACACCTCCCGAAAACATGCACAAAATGGTTGGTTTTCCTTTTGAAGGATTGAGATCAGTTTCTTCCATTTTTATTGATCAAGATATTCAACTCCTCTGTGTCAACAATCACTTGAATTGGTTGATCAAACATAATATTCTTAAATCAATTTGTCTGGTGATTTTCTTGGTTTCTTGGCGATTTGATCGTGACCATTAGAAACCTAATCATCACCCGCTAAAAAATCTTTTATATGCGGCGCTCCTATTTGAAGTTTTGTTCCAAAGGAGTGACAGAAAATTTTAGCATCCGTTGCTCACACTAATAAAGAACCATTCAAAGCCCTATTAGCACCATTGAGTAAAACTGTTGTGTTTTCTTATTCGCACCAATCGTAGAATTGTAATAGTACAATAAATGATAATGAATATAAATAAAAATGAAGGAGAGAATCGAAGGATTGGAATTCGATCTAATTTGACCCGAATTGTCTTCTATGGGTTGATGGTGAGTTTACTGAATCTTCTTACTGGACAGAGTCTGAAGAACGTAATTTCTGTGGCAAACGTAGATTCACACGTCGAGAAACTTGCTTCTGACGAATTTTTAGGCCGAAGACCAGGCACCGTGGGAGAAGAGAAGACTGTGGAGTATTTGATTCAACAATTGAGAGCCATGGGTGTTTCTCCGCCAGGTGACCAGTACAAGCAGGAATTTGCAATATCGCAGCTAAGGAATTTTGATGCGAGTGCTATGACAATCAAAAGTCGAGATGATAGCCGTGTTTTCCAGTATCAAAGCGACTTCTATGTAGGAACTAATATGATTGTTGACGAAGGAGTTAGTTTGGATGAAACTGAGATGGTTTTTGCTGGGTTTGGAATTGTAGCACCAGAGTATGGCTGGGATGACTATAGCGACATTGATGTCAATGGAAAAGTCGTTGTGGTGATGTTTAGTGATCCTGGATTTTATCAGGAAGATCCAACTTTCTTTAAT
>JBDWQX010000085.1:0-16854 GCA_039986395.1 Cyclobacteriaceae bacterium | reverse complement strand
TCTTCTTGAGTAATCATCTCCCAAGCTCCAACTAAACTTTGGGCATTGGGAAATCCACTTGTGCAAAGGGCAAGTACTACAAAAATTCTTTTCATCTTTTTCCTGGTTTATATGTTTCTTCTGCTCTGGCCTCCACGTCATCTCTGTAAAAGGCGACATCTTTAAATTCACCATCTGCATAGCGTTGAGCTTGATCATAGAAGTGAGGTGAAGATGGATCCCCGCTTTGGCCTCCTGCCAGCAAAGTCTTTGCACTTAGCCTCTCCCCGAACTCCACGGCAGCAACAAAACTGTTTCCTCTAGTTCCATAAATTTTCTTCACGTCCTGATTCCCTCGCATACCATAGGCAGCCAGTGCTCCCCACCTGCTCGTAGTAAGTCCTACTGCAATGCTTGGCTTGTCATCATCAAATTGTAAATCGATAGCACCATCTAAACGCTGAAATCGACTGATTTCACCCCACGGAGTATTCCAATCGCCGAACTTCTCTGATAACTCCGCCACCGCTTTTGCGAAAATTTCCAGACGCTCAGATTCAGGAAGACCAGTACCGAAGTAATTGAATCGGTCAAGGCCAATTAGCTCATCTGGAATTTCTGCATTTCCATATAGTGCCATCCCGTAAAAATGAGCCAAGGACATACCAACAGACTCTTTCGAAGTTTTCATGTCCCAGTTTCTTAAGACATCGATAGCTCCCGAAAGTGTAGCGTCTTTCGGTGAATTGTCATAAGCATTTATCAAGCCAGGAACAACCTCTGCAAATGCTGGAAGGTATGGATCGTAAGCAATATCAATTAGCCCATCAAGTGTTAATCCCTTTGCTTTCCGCAGCAGGTCAATTGCGTGGACCCCTCTGAAATTTTCAGGAATTCTTGACATGTACCGAGGGTAATCTTCCTTTTTTGGACTGTATTCTGCTGCGCTTGTAAAAGGTGTTGAATTGCAATTCTGTATCCACCCGTTTGGAGGGTTGAAAACGGTGATTGCCTCTTCGACAGGATGCAAGCCTTGCCAATCCGTTGCTGGATTACTGCCATCTACTGGCTTAGTGTAGTCAAACTGAACGTCACGTCTTGGCACAAAATTTCCGTGGTAATACGCGATGTTTCCCTCGGAGTCGGCAAAAACGGTGTTGTTGGATGAATTAGTTCTGATATCCATCATCTCCCTAAACTCCGCGTGATTTTTTTTCTTGGTTCTTGTATAGGATTGCTCCAATGCCTTAACTGGCTCCCACATTAGCGCAGTTGCCACCCATTTATCATCAATCTTATGAGTGATTGGACCGTGATGTGTTCGGTAAACGGGAAAGGCAGTTTTACGCATTATATTCCCATCCTTGTACTTTATGAAAACACTTGTACTTTCCACAGCTCGCTCCTCGTCTCCGTATTGATAGACAAAGCTTCCATCCTCTTTCTCCGAAACATCTTCAACAAACTCGTCAATAACATCCGTATAAGTTGAAGTATGCATCCACCCTGTATTCTCATTGAATCCCTGGTAAACAAAAAACTGACCCCAAGTCACCGCCCCATACGCATTAAGTCCTTCTTCACTAACAACGTGCACCTCTCCTCTGAAGTAAAAGGACGTATGCGGGTTAATGAGCAGCATGGCGTTACCAGATGCCGTGAGATCACCCGCGATCGCTAGCCCATTCGATCCTTTTGGCTCTACCATATAGTCAGGCAACTCAGCAGCAGATGCATCTGCTACCAGGCCTCCATTGCTATAAAACTCCTCAATTTTTCTTGTAGAAACTCTTTCGATATCCCCGCCAATCGAACCTTCTGTGAAATACATGGTCATCCACGGTTCAAATTTGGTGATCACCTTAGGCTTAACCTCAGGGTGCATGTAAAGGTAGTAGTTGATACCATCTGCCCAGGCATTGCATAATTTCTGCATCCATTCTGGGCTTGATTCATAATTTTCAACTGCCTCCTCCTGGGTCATAAAAAGCCTCGCACGTAAGTCACTAAACACTGCGCTTCTTCCTTCGGTTTCTGCCAAGCGACCAATGGCCCAGGCAAAATTTCGCTCTACTCTAGGGAAATCATCCTCGCACTGCGCATAGAGCAATCCGAAAACTGCATCTGCATCTGTTTTCCCATAAATGTGCGGAACGCCATAATCATCACGAATGATTTCGACATTTTCTGCTTGCCCCTGCAGCTTCGCAATTTCCGGGTCTGATGATTTCGGTGCCGAGCAGGCTACAAGGACGATGAGTAGGATGAGGAGAATACGATTCATGTTTGCTAGGTTTTGTAGTGATATCAAATATCGGAAAAATCGTTGATAGCTAAAGATTACGAACCATCGAATGCAACCTCCAGCTATGTAAGAACATCTATTACTGGAAACCTTTGGGTTCAAAGCGTCCAGAATTAGTCTTTGGCTTGTTCATAAACGACCATATTTTAATTCAAGTTTTTCACAACTGACTATGTATCAACGTTTTATGCCAGATGGCACATTAATTGGAAATCTATTGTCCACTTAACCTTAGAAAAAAATGCTATTCAACTTTTTCAAGATCACATTACGGAATTTCCTAAAGAACAAGTCCTATGTCCTAATAAATCTCATTGGTCTGGGGTTATCTCTAGCCTGTTGTATTGTCGGATACCTAAATTGGACTTTCGCCTCAGATTTCGATTCGAATCATGAAAATCAGGAAAGGATCTACAAGATTCAAATGACTAAGTCTGTTCAGGAGAGAGATATTCCATACGGAATTACACCTCTACCTCTTGGCGAGCAAATCCAAGACAAAATCACAGGCATTTCTCACTCCAGTCGATATGTTTCGGAAGGACTGGTTCTCAAGAAAGATTTAAAGGTCTTCAATCAAAACATTGGGTTTGCTGACGACGACTTTTTTGAAATGTTCACATTCCCCTTAAAATATGGTAGCAAAGAGGCGCTATTGGATCGTAGCAAGTTGATTCTAAACAGCTTTGCCGCTGAACGGTATTTTGGAGATGTGGATCCTGTTGGGGAAATCATTTTAGTGATTACAGAAGATGGGACCCAATTTCCGATGACTGTTGGTGGAGTTTTGGAGGTGATGCCAATGAATACTTCCATCAGTTTTCATGCGATTATGCACTTTGATAATTACCTGAAAATTCGTGAAATCGAAGGCAACGATTGGAAGCGCTTTGTAAGTGGAACCTTTGTCATGACGGAGGGGACAAACTACCCTCAAAACCTCTTGGATGATGTAAATGAGAACTACATCGCTATCCAAAATGAGGCACGAGATGACTTCAAGATTGGTGCTTACTACCTGGAACCGCTAACTACGCTTGGCAAAAATGCTGAGTCCATTCGGTCGAACTGGCTAAATGAAACTCCTCCTCCTCCTGCGGTTACTGTACCCATGATTATGGCTATCCTGATGTTACTTATTGCATGTTTCAATTTTACGAACACATCAATAGCAATTTCCAGCAAGAGATTAAAAGAAATTGGCATTCGCAAAGTGATGGGAAGTGGGAAAAGTCAGCTAATCTTTCAATTTATGGGAGAGAATCTAATTCTCGCTTTTGGTGCAATGGTCGTCGGAGTAGCAATCGCCTATTTTCTTGTACCTGCGTATAGTGCCATGTGGGACTTCATCAATTTAGAACTTGACCTCACCTCAAACACTGAAATCTATCTGTTCCTCCTTGGGTTGATGGTGTTCACCTCTGTGGTCGCAGGCGGATACCCATCCTTCTACATTAGCTCTTACCAGCCAGTCAAAATTTTGCGTGGTAATCTGAGCCTTGGAGGCACAAATCTTTTTTCTAAGATTCTTTTAGGTGCACAGTACGGGCTAACCATCATAGCATTGATTTCTTCTCTTGCTTTTGCAAACAATGCCAATTATCAGGCAAACTACGACATGGGTTTTGAGACAGAAAATGTTTTAGCAGTCAGGGTCGAGAATCAATCTGAGTACGAGAAGTTTAGCAACCTGGTGAGTCAAATGCCCGAAATCAAAGCGGTAACTGGATCTCAACATCACATTGGCTGGTGGAACTATTCCAGAACGCTCAAATCTGAGGACATGGAATTAGATGCTAACATGATGAACTTCACCATTGAGTACAGGGATGTCATGGATCTGAAAATGGCAAGTGGTCGATACTTTGACCCTGAGTTGTACGATCATGACCGTGAAAACTCAATCATTGTTAATGAGCAAGCGGTTAAGGAGTTTGGCTGGGATGAACCCATCGGCAAACGTATTCAAATTGACGATAGTACCAGACTGACTGTTGTAGGAGTTATGAATGATTTTCTCATGGAAGGATTCTTCAATCCGATTGAGGCTACTGGTATTCGGTTGGCAAATAAAGAAGCAATGAATTTTGTGGTTGTGAAAAGTGAGGTCCCTTTTCTGAAACTTCGAGAGCTTCTAGAAGAGAAATGGCTTGAGATTGCACCCAATACACCTTTCAATGCAGAAGATGAAACAATCATTTCAAATTCCGAGCTTGTCAATCTTAACATTGTTAAGATGTTTCGCTTCCTCGGAATTCTCGCACTTGTTCTTTCGTCAATAGGTTTGTATACGCTTGTTTCTCTAAATATCATCAAAAGAGTAAAGGAAATTGGCGTACGAAAAGTCCTTGGAGCTTCCGTGAAGCAAATTTTGGTTCTGGTAAACAGACAATTCTTTTGGCTGCTTGTTGTAGCGGCAGTAGTTGGTTCTGCACTTTCTTATTTTGCGATAGACGGTCTGATGGCCTCCATCTTTTCCGTTTATCAAGCAGTGAGCTACTTTACCATTCTAGCACCATTATTCATGCTATTACTCATAGCCTTTGCAATTGCGTCAGCGAGAATATTTAAAACAGCAGTTCAGAATCCAGTAAAATCCTTAAGGTATGAGTAGCTAAGTGCAGCTTTAATACGAAACTTTCAAAAACAGGTCTTCATTTAAAATGGAGACCTGCTTTTTTTTGTGGTCAAAGTAACGATTTAGGAAAGTCAAAGTACTAACTACAATCCTTACTTTGAAAACCTTAAACTCGAAACGTCATGTGGAAGAATTTTTTCGTCATTACCTATCGTAATCTTACACGACATTCCTTTTACTCCTTTATCAATATTTTTGGTCTAGCCATCGGACTAACCGCAGGTTTTCTAATCCTGCAACACGTCTACTACCAGCTTTCTTACGACAATTTTTTCGACAACAAGGAAAACATTTATCGAGTCCAAACGAATAGGCTCAAGGACGCTGAAATGGCGACCCAATGGGCTGCTGGCTGTGCTGGTGTAGGGCTCCATATGAAGGAAGACTTTCCAGAAGTTCTTGACTTTGTCAACATGCACGTAAGTGGTGCTGAAATATCTTACAATCAGAAATACTTCACTCCAGAATATCCATACTACGCAGCAGCATCCTTTTTCAAGGTGTTTTCTGTTCCACTACTACGAGGTGTCGACAGTCTTGTTCTCAAAGAGCCTTTCACCGTAGCCTTGAGCGAAACAATGGCCAACAAAATGTTTGGAGACGAAGACCCAATGGGAAAGGTCATTCAAATGAACGATGATGATGATTTCAAAGTGACAGGAATATTTCAGGACATACCTGAAAATTCTCACATGAGCTTTGATGTGCTGTACTCTTTTGAAACCTACGTTGCTTTTACCAGCGAAAATGCAAGAACTGCTTGGCAGTGGGATGGATTCTTAAATTATGTTGTCCTACATCCTGGGACTGACCCACAGCAACTCTCTCAGAAATTTCCAGAATTTGTACAGCAAAGACAGGGAGAAGAACTCGAGCAGTACGGCGCTGGTATGGAGTTCGTCCTTCAACCACTGAACAAAATTCACCTTACCTCAAATTATCGGTCTGAAATCAAAACCACGGGAGATGAACGCGCAACCTACTTCCTGCTAGTCATTGGAATGTTTGTCTTGTTTATTGCGTGGATCAACTACATCAACCTTACAACGGCTAGATCTTTGAGTAGGGCTCGCGAAGTAGGGATAAGAAAAGTTATGGGTAGTTTCAAAGCTCAGCTGGTTCGTCAATTCATGTTTGAATCTTTATTCATCAACCTACTTGCATTTTTAATTTCAGTCATACTTGTACTCATTATTTTCCCATTCTTTAATGACTTTGCAGGTCGCAATAGCTCATATCCATGGCCAGATTCATCTGTTTTTTGGCTAGGTCTTGCTACTATTTTTGGAACAGGGATATTACTATCAGGATTTTATCCAGCACTGGTTCTCTCTAAGTTTAAACCCGTCACCGTACTAAAAGGGAAATTCTCTGGGAGTTCAAGTGGAAATCTTCTGCGAAAAGGATTGGTGACGTTTCAATTTTTAGCGTCGCTGGTTCTTATCACAGGCACCTATGTGGTGTACAAACAAATGAATTTTCTACAGTCTCAAGATTTAGGAGTAAATATTAACCAGACACTTGTCATTGAGACTCCCAATTTTCAAAGCGATTCAGTTTTTAGCACGAAGGACAATGTGTTTAGAAACAGACTCATCGGTGAATCATTCGTAAATAACATGACTACCTCGACGGCGGTTCCGGGTGAAACACCACAATGGAATGCAGGTGGGATCAGGTTACTCTCGCAGACTGAAGCGGAAAGTAACCAGTATCGTGTGCTCGGTGGTGATGCTGGCTTTATGGATTTCTATGGGCTAGAAATGGTCTCAGGAAGAGGATTCGATGAGAGTTTTGGAACGGAAGAGAGTAGTGTCATTTTCAATGAAGAGGCCATGAAATTGCTCGGTTTCAATGATGTTGAAGAAATTCTGAACCAGAAAATCAACTTTTGGGGAGATACGTTCAATATTGTTGGGGTCGTCAAAAACTACCGACAGGAGTCTCCTAAGGAAGCTTATGATGCATTAATCTTCCGATACTTTAATTCTCCTTCTGGATATTATTCCGTCAACCTTAATGGGAATTTAAGGCAATCGGTTGATCAGGTAAAAACGCACTATGAAGCAGCTTTCGGAACAAAAACCTTCAACTTCTTTTTCCTCGATGATCACTACAATCAACAATACCAAGCTGAGCTAAAATTCGGAAATATTTTCGGATTGTTTTCAGGACTTGCCATTATCGTGGCGTGTCTAGGGTTATTCGGGCTGGCATCCTACATAACAAGCCTTCGGGCAAAAGAAGTCGGAGTGAGGAAAGTCCTCGGCGCGTCCATTCAAAATCTATGGATGCTGCTTACCAGTGATTTTCTAAAGTTAGTTGGGCTCTCCGTTTTAGTGGCTGTTCCTATCTCGTACTTCGTCATGCAAAACTGGTTAGAGAATTTTGCCAATAGAATCAATTTGGGTGTAATGATTTTTTTGTTGCCCGTGGTGATCTTGATTCTGATTGCTGTTGCGACCGTTTCGTATCACACGATTCGTACCTCGAATCTTAACCCCGCTGAGACGTTGAAGGATGAATAGGGGTTTAGGGACAGGTTGTAAGCTAAAAGATCAAGGCGTTTATTAAATAGAAGTCTCTTTAAAAAGAGGGTTAATGAGAGTTGTTTCCTCTTACTTCAAATACCTCAAAAACTCGCTCCTGGGAATCTCCTCTGCACCCATACTTTCTAAATGATCGGTGTGTACCTGGCAATCAAATAATCTGCCGCCCTCTTCTTTGAATTTTCGAATAAACATGATCAAAGCAACTTTCGAAGCATTACTTACTTTGGAAAACATGGACTCTCCGCAAAAGACTGAACCTAAGTCGATACCGTACATTCCACCAACCAGCTCACTGTTCTTCCACACCTCTACAGATTTGGCATGCCCCAACTCATGTAGTCTCACATAGGCCTCACGCATTTCATCGGTAATCCAGGTTCCTCCTTGTCCATTTCTAGGCATACTCTTACAGTGATTGATCACCTCCGGAAAATTCTGATTAAAGGTCACGCTAAACTCCTCCCTTCTCAGAATAGCCTTCATGGACCTGGAGGTATGCAATCGATCGGGATATAAAACAAAGCGTGGGTCCATACTCCACCAGGTTATTGGGTCGCCAGCACTGTACCACGGAAATATGCCAGATTGGTAAGCAAGCACTAGTCGTTCAGGGCTCAGGTCTCCACCGATGGCAACAATTCCATCTACAGCCCCTTCAACAGGTGGAAAAACAAGATCTTCTGTCAATAGATAAATTGGCACAACTAACTTTTGTATGACCGCAATTAAAAACAAAAAAGGAAATCAGAGAAGTACAAAATGCAATTCTCCTGTATATTCAAGAAGTGGACTTTCGCAAAATAATACATGTGGACATGGACGCATTCTATGCTTCGGTAGAACAGCTAGATAATCCTGATTTACGCGGAAAACCTGTTGCGGTTGGAGGAGATTCCAAACGGGGAGTTGTAGCAGCTGCTAGCTATGAGGCACGCAAGTTCGGTGTGAAATCTGCCATGCCATCTGCACTCGCAGCAAAACGCTGTCCCAATCTTATTTTCGTATATCCGCGCTTTCAACGATACAAAGAACTGTCCAATCAGATTCGAGAAGTTTTCTTTGAATACACAGACTTGGTGGAGCCGCTATCTCTAGACGAAGCATACCTTGATGTCACAGAAAACAAAATCGGACTGAACTCCGCAACACTCATCGCAAAAGAAATAAAGGCCAAGATCAAAGAACGCACAGGCTTAATTGCCTCTGCAGGAATATCCTATAATAAATTTCTAGCAAAAACTGCATCGGATATGGATAAGCCAGATGGATTGTATATCATTTTGCCAGATGACGCCGAGGAATTTGTTGCTAAACTTCCCGTTCACCAATTTTTTGGGATTGGAAAAGTCACCGCCGAGAAAATGGTCAAGGCAGGAATCTTTGTAGGAAGGGATTTGCGTAACAAAACATTGGAAGACCTTAAACTAAGATTCGGGAAATCTGGTACTTACTACTACAACATTTCACGCGCCATTGATGAACGTGCCGTTCAACCAAGTCGTGAAACCAAGTCTATAAGTGCGGAGCGCACCTTTGAGAATAACATCATTGAGTTGGCAGATATCAATCAACAGTTGGATAGAATTGCCAGAATCTCATTTGAGAGATACAAGAAAAACAAAGTGAAGGGGCACACCATCACGATAAAATTGAAGTATGCAGACTTTCGCCAAATCACACGAAGCAAAACGGTCGAGAGGGCAATACTCATGGAGGATGCATTTGCTGACACGGCACTGGCACTGATGACCGAGGATCTTCTAGACGAAGGAGGAATTAGGTTGATTGGGGTTGGGATTTCCAATTTCAGGGAAGATGAAAAGCTAAAGGTTGAAGCTCAACTCACGCTTGAGTTTTAGCGAGAATTCAGCTCAGCTCACACCCATCCACCTCGAGAATGAGGTCAGAACCATAAGCTGATGAAGGTGTTTGGTAACCTGACTTAAAATTTCTATCCAAAATTTTACTTACTATTAGTACGGAGGTGCTTGCAGTCAATGAGTATCCGTTTGGAGTGACCAGCCATGTTTCCTTCTCATGTGATCCATTGCTCACTTTACCCCATAAGTACATTTTAGCCGTTTCTCTTTTCTCCTCTGAAGGGCCGGCAGGTTTCTTATCAATTTGATTCTTCAGAAAATTTTTAACTATCTGAGCCTTCAATAAAAAGGAAAGCATGTTCATCTTTTTCACTTGGCTTAGCTGATTTTCAGTCGTACCTGAATACACTTCAATGTTTGGAATTCCGGTGCTAAAATGAGCAGTGGAAATGTCGCCCCAGCTTATAGCCATGGAGAGTTGTTCAAATTCTCCATAATTAACATTTTTAATGCGCTTACCCATTGGAGAAAAAGCATATTGTCCGTCCTCTCGTCGAACCTGAGGTTCTCCGAAACTTTCAATCATTGTTTTGGCTGTCCCACGAGACAGTCGTCCTCCCTTCGCCACAAATGCAAGCTCCAGATTTGTAGCATCAGGCATCCTTTTGTGAAGGCTTGCAGCTAGGCAATCAGAAGGTACCACGTCAAACCCGGCACCCGGCATTAGCATAATTCCCTTTTCATTTGCCTTTTCCGAGTAAGACCTCACCAAATCAAACACTTCATACTCTCCGGTGATATCCAAATAATGTGTGGCTGTCTCTAGGCAAGCCTCTACCATTTGTTTGGCCGTATGAATGAATGGACCTGCGCAGTGAATTACCACATCTCCCATTTTGAGCCAAGCCTCTAATTTTTCATTTTCGTCTATATCGAAAGCATCCCACGCTAAACTTTTCTCTTCGCCAAGTGATCTTATTTTTTCCACGCTTCTGCCGGCAATCATCGGCTTAATGCCTACCCTCAAGCACTCATCAATGATCAGTGTGCCAGTATAGCCATAGGCTCCGTAGATTAAAACATTACTCATAGGTTGTGAAGTTAACTGAAAAAATAGCTTGGATTATCTCGTGCGGTACATGATAGATAATCTCCAAAAGCGCCTGAATTGTGGTTTTTTCTAAATTAGTAGGATCAAAAATCGAACTCATTATGGCAACAACATCCAACAACTATGCCGAAGCGGCAATGCTCATTCGAAAACCCGTAGCGGAAGTGTTCCAGGCGTTCATAGACCCAACAGTGACCACCAAATTCTGGTTCACGAAAAGTTCAGGCAAACTTGAAGTAGACAAAACGATAGAGTGGACATGGGAAATGTACAACCATACCTTTCAAGTCACTGCTAAAGAAATTATTGCGAACGAAAAGATTTTGCTCCAGTGGGGTGACGATTCGGAATCCCAAGTTGAGTGGCACTTTAAAACATTGGAGGAAGGAGCATTTATCACCATTCAGTCAACTGGATTCAAAGGCTCAACCGACGAGCTTATCAGTCAAATTCGAGATGCGACAGGTGGTTTTACCTGGGTTCTAGCTGGCTTGAAGGCTTACTTGGAACATAACATTCAACTAAATCTGGTTGCGGACAGGTATCCGAGCGGTTTGAGTTAAGGTCATACAGAATTCCTAAACTTCAATGGCGTAATTTTCACTCGGTCTTTGAATACTCGATTAAATGCTGCCTCTGACTGATATCCAATCTTATGAGCTACTTCGCGAACCGAGAGGTCACTTTCTTTTAGCAATTCCTTTGCATTTAGTATTCGCCAGTTTGCGAGATAATTCATCGGAGTCTCGCCCACTAGATCTCTAAACTTATTGGAAAGACTGGTCCTGGACATCCCCACACTTCTAGCAAGTGATTCCAACGTCCACTTCTCCTCTGGAGAATTGTGCATCAATTTCAAGCTCGTAGAGATACGTTCATCCTTAAGCGCGCCAAGAAAACCATTCTCAATTTCGCTTTGATCAATGTATTCGCGTAAGGCATGGATAAAGAGAATTTCACCAAGCTTTCGTATCACCACTTCATTGCCTTGTCGACCAGCCGATGTCTCCTGAGTAATCAATGTGATTATATTCTTTAACCATTCCTTCTCCTCAATCTGTGCCTGAGTTATGTAGATAATCTCCGGTAATGAATTTATTAAAGTGTGTTGAACCAATCTATCAAACTCGAAATGTCCACAGACCAAAGTGGTAGAGACATGGTCTCCCTGAAAAATGGAATCACCTGACACAATCGATTGTACTACCTTAGTCCCTTCTATTTTCGTACTTGAAAGAGAATCCGCCAACCAATGTTCCGTGCCTCTTGGAAATACAATGAGATCTCCGGCACAGAGTTCCACTACTTCGCTTTGAGCTTTCAGCAGGCATTTTCCTTTAGTAACAATATGAAATTGCGCGTACGGCCCACTGGGCACATCCATTCCCCAGGGAGAAGAAAAGTCTGATTGAAAGTAGACCGCACTTGACAGTTTGATCTTTTCCAGAATATCGCTTAATGCATCCATTTTTGTACGATCTGCTAATTAATTAAGATTAATTTATACTGATCGGGTAAAAATACCAAATACTTTTGACTCCTTATTCATGAACTAAACTTTTCAAAAATGAAGAATCGAAGAACAATCTCAATTTTAACCTTAACACTATTATTTACTATGACAACAGAAGCGCAAGTTTTTACAAACGACCAAAATGTAGCAAATCAAGGCTACGATGTTGTGAATTATTTCACAGCAAACAAGGCTGCAAGAGGTACAAAACAATTTTCGACTGAGCATATCGGTGCAACCTATTACTTCGCCAGCCAGGAAAATATGGACGCTTTTAAAGCAAATCCAGGTCAGTATTTACCCCAGTTTGATGGATACTGCGCTTTTGCCGTAGCGAAAATGAATCAGAAGGTCCCAGTTGATCCCGAGACGTTCAGAATCGACGACGGTAAGCTCTACTTTTTTTTCAACGACTACCACGAAGGCTCACCGTTTAACACCATTGTTCCATGGCTACAGAATGAAGCTGACATGGAGAAGATGGCTGCTGAAAATTGGAAGGAGCTGAAGAGGAACTAAGATGGGAAATAGCTCCCGCAAAATTGAACCGTCATTTCGGACGCAGAGAGAAATGACGGTTTACTGACCTTTCTTCTTCCAATACCTCACCAGTCCGGCAACACTCATCCAGGAAGGGTTGGCGGCTTCATACTGTTTAATTCCGATCTCAGAGACTCCCCTTTCGCGGAGTTGATTCGCGGTGTACTCTATGAATTGAGGAGTGATCTCTTCGTTTGAATATCCAGACTCCCATTTTACTTTCATCCAAAACGCCCAATTGTTGAGTACCTCTTTCATTTCACGCATGTGCCCGATTGGATCTTTCTCGGCACCAAAGTGAGTTAGCACAAGCGAAGACGGTTTTTTCTTAAGCACAAGATCAATGGAATCATTCCAGTCTTCCAAGTTGATGTCTGGCGGTGGGCATGGCGGCACAACAGGGCCTCCTCCAATTTTGCATCCCGCGAGATCCCCTGCAAAGATGATTTCACCCCATTGCCAAGCTATGTGATGCTTGGCGTGTCCTGGGGTATGCAAGGCTACAAACTTTTCTCCACCAATCTTGACCTTCTGCTCATGCTTCACAGCCTTTAATTGCTCCATTTCAATACCCTCCATCTTCCCCCACAGCGTATCCATTTGATCGCCATAGATCATAGTTGCTGAGGCAACAAGTTTTGTGGGATCGTGCATGTGGTCAACGCCGAACGGGTGCAGGTAGATGTTGGCCCCCTCTTTAGCAAATGCCCAAGCAGCTCCCCCATGGTCAAAATGGATATGTGACAACAGCACGTGTTTTACATCCGAAACCTTATAACCATGAAGTGCCAACCCCCCTTCCAGGCTACCAAAGGTGCTGTATGGGCCTGTCTCAATAAGAACGGGCCCTTCGGAGGTTTCAATTAAAAAGGCTGCAATGGCACTATCAAATCCTTGAAAATGCAAGTCAATAACATGGTACATAGGCGTAGTTGGTTGGCGAATTCGAAGACATTAGTTCAAAAGAGAAGCGACGGAATCTCTATTATTGCCTTGTCAAATTCTACTTCTAAGTTAAATAAAATGAGCAACTCAAAATATTTCCAGGATCACATGCCAGAGAACGTCTGTTTTGGGTGTGGACACAACCACGAAGGACTTCAAATTAAGAGTTACTGGGAGGGTGAGGAATCTGTTTGTGAATGGACTTCCTTAGAAAAATACCACGGATGGAGCAACTTGATGAATGGCGGAATCATGGCAACATTGATTGACTGTCATTGCATGGGTACAGCGATGGCGGACGCATACAAAAGGGAAGGCCGGTCTCTACACACAGAGCCAGAATACCGATACGCCACTGGGACATTGTCCGTCAAGTATTTGAAACCGACACCAAATACGGTGGTGGAGCTTCGGGCCAGAGTTGTTGAAGTAAAAGGAAAGAAAACGGTGTTGAAGTGTGATTTCTTCTCTGAGCATGGAGAGAAAACAGCTGAGGCTGATGTAATCGCTATTCGCGTATTTGATGGGAGTTTGAGCAAAGAAGAGAATCCGTTTAAGTCTTAACCACGAATGCACAAAGATTTATAAGCCGTTTTTCCTCAGGTTAGGCCACTCCTCTAGTTCTCTTCCTGATAAGAATCAACTGACCACAAAGACACTAAGATTATTAGTCCTGTAATTCTTATGTAGACATATCTCACACTATTCTTCATGAATTCATCCTGTTCTTAGTGGAAAAAGAAAATGACGGAAAATGAAATCTCTCAAGTTGTCTTCAATCGTGCACTAAAAGTTCATAGAGCACTGGGGCTGGGTCTCTTAGAAAATGCATATGAGCAATGTCTCTACTACGAACTAACAAAAGCCGATGTAAAAGTTGAAAGACAGAAAGCACTTCCATTAATTTATAAAGAAGTAAGTCTGGAAATTGGGTATCGAGTAGACTTGATGATTGAAAATAAATTTATCATTGAGCTCAAATCTGTGGAATCGCTAAATGATGTTCACACTGCTCAAATTCTTACCTACCTAAAACTGACGAATTGTAAACTTGGTATGCTAATTAATTTTAATGTGGCTTTACTAAAGTATGGCGTTAAAAGGGTAATTAATGGGAGATTGTAATTTTTACTACAGCGGTTCACTTGGGGCACAAGAACTTTTGTGACTTTGTGGGTTCTTTGTGTACTTAGTGTTTAGAAAATTTTCAATTACTAAAAATGCATCCAGAATTATTTTCAATCGGCGACTTTACGATCCACTCCTATGGTTTCATGATCATGGTGGGTGCAAGTCTTGCATTTTTTTACATGTCGCATGCTGCAAAAAAGGACCTTGGTATTGAAAGGGAAAAAATTCAAAATTTAGCGATCTTAATCATTATTTCTGCTTTTGTGGGAGGGAAATTATTCTTCTACTTGGAGAACCCTGGCTTCTATTTTGATTCTATCTCCAATCTGAAGAAGAACTTCAGAACAGGCTTTGTTTTCTATGGCTCTCTTCTTTTTGTGATTCCTGTAGCAGTTTGGTATTTCAAAAAAGAGAAATGGCCTGTCTGGGCCATGTTGGATCGACTGGCAATCACCGCCTGTATACTCCATGGTATTGGAAGGTTGGGGTGCTTTTTCGCTGGATGCTGTCATGGCATTGAATCTGACTTGCCTTGGGCGGTCACCTTTTCTCACCTTGCCTCGCAAGCTCCTCTCAATACTGCTCTACATCCGACACAACTTTACTCCTCCACTTTAATTTTTTCCATTCTTACACTCTTACTAATGTTGAAGAGACACAATCGATTTGAAGGTCAACTTTTTTTCATTTACATCATTTTGTATGCAACAGGTCGCTCCTTAATCGAGATTTTTAGAGGGGATGAGGCGCGTGGGTTTATTATTGAGGATGTTCTCTCTCATTCCCAGTTCATCTCCATAATCGTAATATCAGTTGCGGTCTGGGCGTACTTGAAATTCAAGAAGAAAGCAGATTTCAAATCTAAAGGTTAGCTACACGCAACCTAAGTGACTGCGGTACTACCTTGAAGTCAAACGGTGGCTGTCCCATGCGCTCTCCATCAATATGAGCAAATAGCATTTCATTCTCCGCCACATGCAATGATTTCACTTGATGAAAGTCCACCAATCCTAACTTCCCATGACTTCCATTGGAGAGTCGATGAATATTTAAGAACCTGCCTATGGGCGATAAATCTCCTATGGAACAGACTTCCAACAATCCATCATCGACTTTTGCCTCAGGCATTAGTTTGAAGCCACCACCAAATGTGGTTCCATTTCCAACTGCGAGCAAAATCAACTTTTCTTGATGAAGTCTGTCATCCACCTGGTACTCAAATGTCTTTACTCCATAGCTGCCAAGGATTCTTAAGACGTGATAATAGTACGCTGCGTGCCCTTTCAAAAGTGGAACTCTCTTGGAAGCCATGTCCTCAACGATCTGTCCATCAAATCCGATTCCCACGCCATTCAGAAAAATGCGGTCATTACATTTTCCTAAATCGATTCTTTTTACTTCTCCCATAATTGCTGTTTCAAACTGATCTCGTTGTGTTTTTCCAAGAGTAACATTTTTAACGAAATCGTTGCCGGTCCCAGCTGGTATAATTGAAACCGGAATATCATAGGCAAGCCCGTTAACGGATTCATTAATTGTTCCGTCTCCCCCAATAACGACAAGGTCAGTAAATGCCTTGTCCAACCGCTTAGTTGTCAGAATGGCATTTCCATCCTGATTGGTATCGTAGATTTCAAAGGGAATTTCCTTTGCTTGTAAAAAGCTAGAGAACTCATGCAGAACTTTTCCAGTCTTTTTGTTTCCCGAAAATCGGTTGCCAACAACAAACAGTCTTCTGCTCAAAACGGAAGTTTGGTGAGATCTACATTTCCTCCGGTAAGAATGATTCCCACCCTCTTTCCTTCAAAAGCACTTCGGTTTTTCAGAATACTTGCGAAAGGAACAGCAGAAGACGGTTCGATTACGATCTTCATTCTTTCCCATAACAATTTCATAGCATCAACGATCTCTTGTTCAGTGACCGTGAACACCTCTTTCACGTGATCCTTCAAGATCTCGAAATTCTTTTCACCAATCGTAGTTTTCAATCCGTCTGCGATTGTATTTGCACTTGTATTTGGAATTATTTTGCCTGCTTTCAATGAATTGTAAGCATCGTCAACTTCTTTGGGTTCTCCCAAATAAACCTCCAAATTCGGCTCTATGTAGTGCGCGCATAGTGCGGTCCCTGCAGCTAAACCTCCTCCTCCCACTGGGGTAATAACAGCATCTAAATCATCAACTTCTTCCAGCAATTCTTTGCACGCCGTAGCTTGGCCTGCAATGATGTTATAGTCATTGAATGGATGCACAAGAATGGCCTCCTTTTCGTCAATGATCTTGGCGCATGTCTGCTCTCTAGCCGCATCGTTGGGTTCGC
>JBDWQX010000084.1:0-4335 GCA_039986395.1 Cyclobacteriaceae bacterium | reverse complement strand
GCTTTAAATACATTTCCGCCGCTTTGGATTCTTCATCCAACCATCTTTTTAGTCGAACCCAAATCCGCATTAGACTCTCGTGAGAGATGTCTATCACTGTTTCCGATTCAAGTCTAATTCCGAAAGGTGGCATTAGAAGTGATCTCCCAGGCTCTCTAAATCGATCCACCACTCGAGTCACCTCGTCTTCACTCACTCCTGCAATAGCAGCAATAGTTGCGAGTTTGGTCGGACGCCTGATTCCTTGGTTTTCAGATCCACGCTCCGTAAGGCCCTTAAACATTACCTCACATATTTCTTTCTCTCTCTTGCTTAGTGAATCAAATGCCTCATTGGCGTGCAGGGAAAGTGCTTCCCGCAGCGTACCAATTGAATTGTAATGTCTTAAGTCAATGAGCTCACCAACTTTTCTGTTGTCTGTCCAATACGCCCATGTTCTCATCAGTGCATGCTGCAGAATGGGTAGTTGATCGGGGCTGTCACCAACATCGTTTAAAAGCTGTTGCGTTAAACGAGGAGCAATTTTCCCTCCTCCAACAGCAACCGGTCCCTCAATCGCAGTTCTCTTTTGATCCCTGGTCATTTGAGGAATCAAGTAGTGAGAATCGTTGATCATCTGTGTCAGATCTGGGTACTGCGCACATTCGCCAATGAAATCAGAACGCATGGTTAGTGCGATGTATATTGGCTCATCGTATTGATGGATTGCTTCGAGCAAAAGATTTACAAAAGCCGATGATTCATCCAGGTCTGATGTAGCAGATTCAAGCTTTCGATATCTGAAAAGTTCTTCAAACTGATCGACCAAGATTAGAATATTCTGATGATCGTCGGCTTTTAGCTGTCTTACTACCTCCACAAGTCCAAGAGAACTACTTCTAAGGACCGTTCCAATAATCGTTTTTCGGATCAGCTTGTCTTCCTCGTTCAAGTTCGAGTATTCTTTATCTCGAATAAGCAGTGATTCTGCAAGGTTGTCGATTGGCCCTCCACCAGGTCTTGTTACAACAATTCGCCAGTTCGATCCTGCGTCAGTCATGAAGCCGCCATACAGTGTTGGAATCAACCCGCAGAACATGAGCGAAGACTTCCCGCTACCAGAAGCACCGAGAATTGCAACAAATTTGTTTTCTGACAGTTTTCCAAGGATTTCGTCACTCTGACCTTCACGGCCAAAGAACAAATGGCTCTCCTCAATTCCAAAAGGTCTCAGACCTGGGAATGGATTGATTAATTGGGTGATGTCAACGATATCTTGAACATCGTCCTGTCCATGTATATCAATTTCTTTTTCGCTCATTTGCTTTCCATTTTAGTTAGAAAAGGTTTTAGGTGCTCTGGAGTGAAATTCCCATTATTTCCTAAAACCATAGCGTTGTTTTTCTCATAGTGCGCAGCGACTACCTCTTTTGATCCTCGGAGGTAAACAGCTTTTGCCAAAAAAGGCTTAATTCTTCCGAAACCAGGGGCTTTCAACAAATCCTGTAGCTTCGTGCGTATCCATTCTTCAGATGACTCACCAAAATAAATAATTGAGGCGTCGCATCTGCGTAAATTTTCTTGATGTATGTATCTTAAATCAACCAGATCCCCTTCGTAGCTAGGTGAAACCACACTGAACCCTTGTTTTTTCAAGTATTCTTGTATCTCCGCGGTAGCATCCACATCTCTCCGATCGGCAATTAGGTAAATAATTTTTGATTGATCAATCTTCTCTTCTTGATTGAATCCTTTGATGTCCCTTTTGTTTTGGAACCTTCCGCCCGTCACCAATTCTTCTCTGATGATCGACTTTAGTTCTTGTAAAGTAATTTGAAGTACCTCAGCTTCTTCCAAAGCTGCCGCATCACTCTTCAAATCTTCTATAAATATTTTTTGTCGTTCTGTAACATTCTTCAGATCAGGTGAAACCCAGACCAGCCGACTAAAAGGCTCTTTTTCTTCGTCTTTTAGACTCTTGTTCTTTTCTACCATCTGATAGGTATGATCAGAAGCAACTCTGTTCTGAATATCTACAACTGATAACTCAGAACCTCTTGGTTTATATCCATAATCCTCTCCTACAAGGTGAATTGACAGTCTGCATCTATCCAGGTCTTCTCGGATCATTCGATCTAATGCCTTAGCTTCCTTGGGTAGCGAATGATCTGGTAAAACCTTGTAACCGTGACGAAGAAGTTCTCTTTTGATAATATCACGCTGAATAACCATATCCACACCAGTGCTGGCTAGATACACGGTCTTTTCACGTGGAATCGTTTCATAGCCTGCATCAGCTCCATCCGATTTTGCATGAAGCACATGGTTGATATCATACGCCATGTCAACAAGCTTCATCCAATAGCTTCTCTCAGCATCATTGCCGAAAAAACGGGTAAACTCCTGAGGGTCACCAGTGAGCGGATCCACCAGGTAAAAATCGTAAGTCAGAAGATCTTCTAACTCGGGGAGATGTGAATCAGCATCGAAAGGATACTTGAGTACTTTGAAAAAGCGTGCAATTCCATCAGCAATCAACGTACCATCATCCTTCAATCCTTTGCTGTACTTGTTCAGCGATTCAGTAACGCTCTTATTGGCGGCCAAATTTTGAGATAAAATAGCAATCACCGCCGCGCAATCGTCCAATTTGCTCGATTCGAATTCAGTCTCGGACATCAATCTAATCTCGGGGTTTTCCCTGGTGATTTGGTACATCAAGGTGGTCAAGAACTTATGAAAATTACTTACCCAACCCTTGGACGTTCCTTCGAAAGGCTGATCATCCTTCTCTGAGTACAGTAATGCTATGGTACGGTTTTCACTCATTTAGTGATGAGTTTGGTAGTGATTTCAAAGGTGAAATAACTGAATTTAATACTATTAAAAAAATGACCTATCATTTAATTCTTATCCAAATAATGCGTCTACAATTTCCATCTTATCCTCTTCACCTACTTCCTCATTTAATATATCCAACCAACAGTCTATCAATTCCATGTGCTTAGACATAAGATTGAGCAATTCTTCCTTCCTTATGAGAAGTAAGGTACATTCATTTCTAGTTAGAGCTGTAAAGTCAAGTCTATCGGACTCCACCAAATTTTTCTCTCCAAAAATTCCATTTTTTCCAAGTTCTTCAACTTTTTCATCTCCTCTGTAGATGTCCACACTACCATCCAAGATGAGGTACATAGGTTCCATCCCGCTATCTCCCTCGCTCAATAATGTTGTTCCTAGCTTCACCTTGATTTCCTCGAAGCACTCCGCCAAATAGGTAATAAGCTCGCCAGGAACAGATTTAAAAATTTCCAGGTCCTTGAGCAGAATTACACGCTCAATAAGTAGGAGTTTCTGGTGGTACTCTTCATCTTCTCCTCTGAACACCGGCGGCAATATTGCTTTGTCAAGTTCCTTCTTGATTGTAGGCTTAAGTCTTTTGGTGTGCTCATGATAAGCAGTCTTATCTAGTGAGTAGATTACGTACGCTGCTGTTTGGAGTAATAATGGATCTGGGTTAAATAGGTTTGCAATCAGGTCTGAAGTAACAGTATCGCTAAGTTGGCTGATTCGGAACATCGCCAAAGCTTTTGTGAACCTATTGATGCGGTTGTAGTCACGGTTAATGATTTGAAGAAGTAGATCAGCATATGATTCGAACTGCTCAGGCGGATAGTAGTTTTGAAGTTTCATCAACCGCTCTCCCACTTTTAGCTCGTCCATCACAGGGAGGAGTTTTGGCTTCAACTCTTCTTCCACGAAAATGTCCATCATCTCAACTGCAAACGTTATGCTCTCTGTGGAGCCAGCCACAATGTTTTCCTTCGTCAACAACACACTCTGCGGATCGTAAATCATCCCCAGCAGCATAAAAATGTTGTCGTAGTTTTTCTTGTCCTCCTCAGTCATTGCCTTCTTAATACTTGTGTCAATGTCTTCCTCATTTGGAATTTCAAGTGAAGACTTCATATTCCACGCAATATCTCCGATCTCCGACTCAACCGCTATTTTAATTCTGGCAGCCTGAAAATCGCGCCCTACAAACCCGATGTAGGATAATGACAACAACAGTTGCGATACAATTTTTCTATCAGGGAAATCAATTTTTTTCCACAACAATTCCGTGGCTCCTCTACCTCCTATTCGACCCAGGATCTGGATGATTCGGATCATAGTGGCATGGTACTGACCTGTCTTATAAAAGGCAGTATCGATGGTATGAAAAGCACTTTCTCCAGCGGCCTTGAGCGCCGACATGGCTACATTCCCATACGTGGCAAGGTGCAAGTTTTCTATTAAAATGGGCCATAATTCTGGTCTGCGCACTTTGCCAGCAGTAATCATCGCGGATGAGCG
>JBDWQX010000083.1:0-7395 GCA_039986395.1 Cyclobacteriaceae bacterium | reverse complement strand
ATTGGATCGAAAATATCTAGACCTCCCAAGGGAAGTTAATCCAATCGCTATCTTTTGGAATGTGTTGCCAATGAAAATCTGGTGTAAATACACTACCCTCTTTGTGATACAGTGATATTGAACGAACCTTGTGTCCTTTGCCTGCATAAATGGAACAAACATCAGCCATCGTTTTCCCGGAATCACAAATGTCATCTACAATCAATATCTCTGGGAAGCCAGGTATAACTTTATCTCGATGCATAGTTGATTGAATATCCGGCAACTGATTATTATAGAACTTGTTATCTCCTGCACCAGAATGTGATGAATACGAGACTGTTACAGTAGGGATGTCCATCAAATGAGAAATAATGACACTTGGAATTAGACCTCCTCTTGTGATACCAACAATGTATTGGATGTTGTGCCCTTGATGATTGATTTTCTCAACAAGTTGCTTGCATGCACCATTTATATCCGTCCAGCTAGGCTTTGTGATTATTTGATCTACCATCGTTAATTAGCAAAGGCCGCAAAGAAACTGTAAGATTTTGAACCAGTCCAATCTATTTAGGTAAATACTTCTTGGGAATCGGATTGTCCCCACTTTCTGCAGTCCAGTAGATGTTCACTATCCACCAACGACTTCCATCATTCATAAATTGGATGCTGTTAATTCCCCGTGTAAAAGGCTCCTCATCTTTTGCTGTCCGATAGGATTCGTACGTACTGAAAACATGCGTCACGGAACCAAATGATTCGGTGACACGATTGATTTCTTTTTCAAAAAAACCACTTTCCTCTATTCTAACTCCTGCATTCTGAATGTAGATGTCTGGAGTCCATGAAATGTAGCTAGGTTTTCCTTCCCTGATGACTGTAGGTATTAATTGCGCATCAGCAGTAAACAGATACTTAAATAATTCCCAATCTCGCTTTTCGCCAGCTTCGCCAGAGATGACCCCATAGAGCGTTTCAATGGTGCTATCTAGTGTTTTGACTTTGGATAGTCTTTCATCCTGAGATGATCCGACATATGGAAGTACAAGAGCGATGAGTAAAATTGGTATAAGCTTTTTCATGGTGTTGATGTATTGATCCTAAAATTTAGCTGTTTTTCAAGCGGATTAGCAGGAGGTTTTGTAAATTAAATAATTCTAAACCCAGATAAATGTTAAACCTATCCGTTCTTCTCGAAGACAGTGCCCGCCGATATGGGGATAAGCCAGCTTACACGTTCAGTGATATTACCATGTCTTTTGCGCAGATCAACGCAGCTGCGAATCAGGTCGCAAATGGTTTGGTAGAACGCGGAATTAAACCTGGAGATAAAGTGGCGTTAAATTGCCTCAACCTTCCATTTTTTCCAATCATCTTCTTTGGGATATTAAAGGCAGGAGCAGTGTGCGTTCCATTGAGTGTTTTGCTCAAGAAAGATGAGACAGCCTACCACCTTAAGGACAGCGAGGCAAAAGCTTTCTTTTGTTTCATAGGCACGGAAGAATTACCGATGGGCAAGATGGGATTTGAGGGATTCAGTGAAGTGGAAACGTGTACACAGTTTTTTGTTATCATGCCTGATCCAACGATGACGAGCCCAATATTGGGAACGGATACACTGGGAAACCTCATGAAGGACCAATCTCCAGTTTTTGAGTCAGTAACTACACTAGCCTCCGATACAGCTTTAATCATCTACACATCTGGAACTACAGGGCATCCAAAAGGTGCAATGTTGACGCATGCTAACATACTTGCAAATTCCATTGTTTCGTCCGAATTGGTAAGCACAACAAACGAGGACATCCAACTAATTGTACTGCCACTCTTTCACATTTTTGCATTGACGGTATTACTGACGGCTGGTCTATACCGTGGCGTTCATAGCATTCTGCTGCCGCGGTTTGATGCTGATGCGGTCCTTGGCTTGATGCAAAAACATGAAGTCACAGTTTTTGCTGGAGTACCAACCATGTATTGGGGACTCGTCAATCATCAAAGTGAAAAATACGATTTGGCGAAAATTAGTGACAAATTGAGAATATGCGTTTCAGGAGGTGCTTCATTACCTGAGCAAGTCTTAAGGGATTTTGAAGAGAAATTTCAAGTGCCAATCATAGAGGGATATGGTATGTCAGAAGGTTCGCCCGTCGTTACCTTCAATCACATGAATATTGGTCGTAAAATTGGGTCTATCGGTATACCTGTTTGGGGTGTAGAAGTCAAACTGATCGACGAGGAGGGTGACGAAGTTCCAGTTGGAGAAAAAGGTGAGCTCCTTTATCGTGGCCACAACGTAATGAAGGGCTATTACAATAACCCCGAAGCAACAGCTAAAACCATACAAAATGGATGGCTGCATTCTGGGGACATTGCTATCAAAGACGAAGAAGGTTACTATTTCATCGTGGATAGAACGAAGGATTTGATCATTCGTGGTGGCTTGAATGTATATCCCAGGGAGGTTGAGGAAGTTATGATGAAACATGAGGCAGTGAGCATGGTTGCCGTAATAGGAATTGCCGATGACGAGCATGGTGAGGAAATTCAGGCTTGCGTGGTTTTGAAGGAAAGTAAGACTGTCGAGGCAGACGCACTAATAGAGTGGGTAAAAGAGCACATTGCGGCCTACAAATATCCACGTAAAATTGAGTTGATGGAAAGTCTTCCAATGACGGCTACAGGCAAAATCCTAAAAAAGGAACTGAGGAAAATGTATCCGTAGGATGTGTGTAGGTTCAGGGATTTCGATCTTTATTGAAAAATCAAATCCCAAAAATCAAATAAGTTCCAAAAAGCAATGAGCAAAACCTTGCAAGTGTTTCCATGCAAAGGGTTTAGCGTTTGTGAATTTTAAAATTGGACACTGGAACTTATTTGATTTTTGTAGACTGATAGATTCACTCTTCTTCTACTCCCTCACTGGTTCCTTCCCAGTCTGGATCGGCAGAACCTATCCAGGTCTTTTTCTCAGAATCGTAGTAGACAGCATGAACTCTTCCAAAAGATCCTGGTCGTTCAACTTCGACAACGTTCAGTCCCATTGACTTCATTTCATCCAAATCCGATTGGCTCCAGGTTGTTCCCTCGTGCATTTCCACTAACACCGCAGTATCAATGGAGAAAACTCTTCCAGCTGCCATTGCGGTAGGTAAATCCATTTTCCGATCAATCATTCTGCTAATGGTTGAAACGATAGCTGTTGGAATTCGACTACCTCCCGCAGCTCCTAAGATGAGGAATGGCTCACCATCTTTCGTTACAAGCGTTGGCGAAATATGAGAAGGGACTCTTTGTCCACCTTCGAGATCTCCTAGGTATCCTCCCATTGTAGTAGCATACAGGAAACCAAGTCCTGGTGTAGCAACTTTTGAACCCATATTTGGACCCACGGTTTGTGTGATTGCCAACATGTTCCCGTCCTTATCAGCGGTAGAATAATGGGTGGTGTGTCCATCTTTTGTTAACCAATCCTGGCTGAATGCCATTGCTGTGGATTGATCTTCCAATCCATTCATGCTATCTAATTTTGCTTTTGCGTATCCTTTTGATGTTAGTAATTCGGCCATGTCATCACTTGTCTGCTTGGTTCGATCTTGATACGCCAGTGTGTTAGCGACAAAAAACCCATTACCCCACTCCGCTTCAGAATTATCACTCATTGGTAAATTTTCCATGATATGAAGCATTTCAATAGTGATTGCTCCAAAAGCAGGCATCCATAAACTGCTAAGGTCGTATCCTCGGTAGTTCCCAGTAACAATCTTTGATTCACGAGCTTCATATTTTTCAAGTGACTCCATATCCAGGTACCCACCATTTGCCTGAACGTCCTCGGCCATTTTTTCTGCGATTTCACCTTTGTAAAAAGCGTCGCCTCCCTTTTCTGCAATAATTCTAAGGGTATTTGCTAAGTCTTTCTGAACAAATAGTTCTCCAGCCAGATAGGTGGTATCCTCATTTAAGAAGTAACTGGATGTCCCCTCAAATTGTCGAATAAAATCTATGGCGTTGGCATGTCTCATTGCCGCCATCGGCAACAATTCATATCCATTCTCAGCATACGAAATGGCAGGTGCCATGACGGTGGCCAAATCCATGGTCCCGTGTTTTTCAAGTAAAGTTGTAAGACCTTTTACTACTCCAGGCACTCCAATAGTTGGGTACCCATTTCGAGATTGTGTGGCTGTAGCTGCATCATAGGAGAGCGGAACTTGTGTTGTTGCATCAATACCAGTGACAGATCCATCACTCTTTCTGATGATCGCTTGGAATCTCCCGCCTAGGCCGTTCATGCTTTGTTCTACTACAGCAATCGCGAATCCTGTTGCTACTGCTGCGTCAACGGCATTTCCTCCTTGCTCCAATATGGAAATCCCCGCTTGCGTCGCCAAAGGATGAGCTGCTGCTACCGCTCCTTTGCTAGATTCGGCAACTTGTGGATTGATGACTTCTTTCTCGTTATTTGCATTTTGACAGCTTGCCAGAAAAATAATAGACAATGCCAGCCATTTTGATTGGTACTTCATAGGTTGAATGGTTAGGTTAGATAGACAAGATACGAATTTGCAAGAGATTGCAACCTGGCAAGTTGCAAGCCTTTGGCTACAAATGTTTCCTAATTCACCAGTTAACTATCTACCATTCAACTCGTCGCTAAATCAACTCCCATCAATCATTCTTCCAAGTCCGCCCAAGATGGAACCTTCACCTTTGGATGAACCACCCATTTTAGGTGCATGTTGGATGATGCGATCTGCAAGTCTGGAGAAAGGCAAGCTTTGCAAATAGACAGTTCCGGTACCTTGTAGTGTGGCGAGAAACAATCCTTCACCTCCAAAAAACATGGACTTTAGATTTCCAGCTCGCTCGATGCTGTATTCTAGTCCTTGATCGAAGGCTACGATACACCCCGTATCAATCAGAAGTGATTCGTTGTTTAGTTCCTTTTTGACAATGGTGCCACCAGCATGAAGAAAAGCCAAACCATCGCCACGTAGTTTTTGTAAAATGAATCCCTCTCCTCCGAAGAAGCCAGCACCCAGTTTCTTGGCAAAAGCTATAGTGACTTCAGTTCCTTTGGCTGCACAGAGAAAAGCATCTTTTTGACAGAGAATTTCGCCGTTTATTTCTGCAAGGTTAACAGGGATAATCTTCCCAGGATATGGCGCAGCGAACGCAACCTCCTTTTTGTCTCGACCAGTGTTGGTGAAATGGGTCATAAAAATGGACTCGCCAGTCAACGCTCGTTTTCCTACCTCAAGTAATTTCCCAAACATGCTGTTGTCGGGCTTGGAGCCGTCCCCCATCTTTGATTCAAAGGCAATGCCTCGATCCATCCAGTTCATTGCGCCTGCTTCGGCAATTACCGTTTCATTGGGATCAAGTTGGATGCTGACAACCTGCATGTCGTCTCCCTGTATAGCGTAGTCTATTTCGTGTGAAGTCATGAATTTTTATCGTTTCGATTTTTAACAATGCTAATTTAGCTGAACTGTAATTTCATTTTAATGTTTCAAAATGATTGACCAGAATTTGTAAGTAATGCAATGGTGGAACTTGAAGCTTGTGTCGAATCTCTGGAAGAAGCAAAGCTTGCTTCGGTTCATAAATTGAAGCGAATCGAACTTTGCAATGGACTGGATGTTGGTGGTCTTACACCAAGCATTGGACTGATTGAGGCATGCGTAAAACTTCACACTATTGAAACGCACGTGTTGATAAGACCAAGGCCAGGTAATTTTACCTACGCCTCTGCTGAACTTGATTTAATAAAGCGTGATATTGAGATGTCCGCTGAAAAAGGAGTGAAGGGTGTGGTTTTTGGAGTTTTGGATGAGGCTGGATTTTTAGATTTTGAGACGAACAGTGAATTAGTTCAACTTAGTAAATCATTGGGCTTGGATGCCACTTTTCACAGAGCTTTTGATGCAGCGGGGAATCCAAGAAGTGCGTTGAATCTACTTATTCAACTAGGCTTTGATCGATTGCTCACCTCTGGTCAAGCTAAAACCGCGATCGAAGGAATTGAAGTGATCAGAGATCTTGTTCAACAAGCGGATGGAAGAATCCAAGTCATGGCTGGTAGTGGAGTTAATCCTGACAATGCTTGTGAATTAGTTGAAGCTGGTGTGGATGCCCTTCATTTTTCCATTCGGAAGTTGATTAGGAAGGAGGAACTAGGAATGGGAACGACCTATCAACCAGATGCTGAGAAGTTGATCGGAATCCTGTCAACGTTGACGTAGAGTCTCTCAAACTCACCGTCACTTCGAGCGCAGCGAGAAGTCCCATGATTTAACCGGTTCATCAATATAAGCGAGACCTCTCACCCTGAAGGCATTCGAGGTGACGTTACTTCAGTTCGATTTGCCTTATAAACCGTCACTTCGAACGAGTGAGAAGTCCCCTAATTTAACCGGTTCGTTAAATACGTGAGACCTCTCATTCTGAATCTCGTGCATTTGTGGGAGTCATTGGGATTTCTCCCTCCTTTGTCGGTTCGAAATGACGCGAAGTAGCCATCCGAGAAAACGTCAAACCCACCGTCACTTCGTAAGGAGGTACGACTGAGAAGTCCCCTTGACCTAGGTGCGGGATGAGGTGACGAGACCTCTCAACCTGAAGGGATTCGAGGTGACGTTACTTTAGTTCGATTTGTCTTATAAACCGTCACTTCGAATGGAGGTACGACTGAGAAGTCCCCTTAATCATGACACTGCTTGAGACCTCGAGATTTCTCTCTCCTTGGTCACTTCGAAATGAAGTAAAACAAGTCTGTGTATAGAAATTGTAGATGCAAAATAATGAATTGCTTATTCATTCCATTCTATTTTCCTCCAATGGAAAAAGGAGGTGCTGTATACATCATGACAAACACTTATCACACTGTTTTCTACACTGGTGTTACCTCCGATCTGACTTCCAGAATTTATCAACATAAGACAAAATTCTATCCCAAAAGCTTTACGGCGAAGTACAATATTCACAAGCTAGTTTACTTTGAAACCTTTCATTCAATTGAAGAAGCCATAGCAAGGGAGAAGCAGGTAAAGAAATATCGACGGGAAAAGAAGCTAATACTTATTGAACGATTGAATCCTTGTTGGAATGATCTGTATGATGAGTTGGAGTGAACGATGCAGCCTGTAGATACTTAGCCAGCTCACCGCCACTTCGAACGAGGTGAAAAGTTCCCTTAACCTAGGTGCCGGATGAGGTGGCGAGACCTCTCACACTGAAGGGATTCGAGGTGATGTTACTTTAGTTCGATTCGTCTTATAAACCGTCACTTCGAACGGAGGTACGACTGAGAAGTCCCCTTAACCTAGGTGCCGGATGAGGTGGCGAGACCTCTCACACTGAAGGGATTCGAGGTGATGTTACTTTAGTTCGATTCGTCTTATAAACCGT
>JBDWQX010000082.1:0-12077 GCA_039986395.1 Cyclobacteriaceae bacterium | reverse complement strand
AATTTCTAAAAGGCTAATGAGACATTTTGATACTTCAACAGGCAGGTACAAAAAAAATCAAGAAGTTGAAATGCTACTGTTATCAAGAAAAAGAATCATACACAAGGCACGAAGGAAATTGAATAAGTTGAAGAGCATCTTAAAAGATGAGTATGATAATAAGGGCCACTTGAAGTATTCTCTAGTTTATGTTCCTGAGGGTGATGATCCTGATTATGAAATACAAGATCAATTTGAAGAAAATGAGACTGATCAACGACTAATTCATTCATACACTAAGGCAATATCAGAAATAGATTTTTCCGTAATGGTCAAACAATTTACTTCCGGAGCACCGAATAGAGAGACCATTTTGAAGAACTTCGAAAAAGGAGATCTGCACGTTCTTACATCCATGAAGTGCTTAGACGAAGGAGTTGATATACCAAGATCCGAATTAGCTATATTTTGCTCAAGCACGGGGAACCCTAGACAATTTATTCAAAGACGAGGACGAGTTTTACGAACTCATAAAGAAAAGGATTTTGCTACCATACATGATTTAGTTGTGGTTCCCAAAATAGAAAAGAAGACAAATCACTATGAAATGGAAAGAGGTCTCGTGAAAAAAGAGCTCGAAAGAGTTGTTGATTTTTCATTTCTTTCAATGAACAAGATGGATACTTTTTCAATATTGAATGATTTGCTTGACTACTACAACCTCAACCTATTCGAAATTAATGATCAAAACAGTTAATGATTATGGCTAGAAAAGATGACATCTTAAAAACCTTTTTGGAACATAAAATTTTAGTGGAGAAGTATGAACTGCGGGTAGATGAATTGCCAAATTCCATAACTGAGGCTAAGCAAAGTGAAGTTCCGATTATCCGCTCGATTGCATTGATAGTTGACTCTCTCGAAGGCCCTCAAGCAGATACAGATAGTGCGCTTCGAAACCTAATCACTCAATATCTAAATTCAGCGGCAATATGAATATTCAAACAGTTGAAATTGAGAATTACCTATGCTACTATTCAACAAATAGATTTGAATTCTCAAAGGGACTTAACATAATACTTGGGGAAAATGGCGAGGGCAAAACAAAGTTTTTTGAAGCTCTTCAATGGCTTTTTATTGGTAACGATCACCGCCTAGATCTACTTGTTTCCTCAAAGAGATTATCTGAGGCTGCATTAGGAGATTCGTTCTCTGTTAGCGTTTCATTATCTGTGGAACAATACGAACAAATCAAATTTCTGAAGAGATCATTTACTGTTACAAAAGACGGTGATCAATCATGCCTCATAAAAAATGAAATATTTGAGGGAATTGAAGAAAGTAAAAAAGGGGAAAGGGAAAAAGTTGATGCAGAAACGTTACTACAGCAAGTATTTCCAGCCGAAATAAGGAAATATTCAATGTTTAAAGGAGAATCTGAGCTAAATATTTTTGATAATGATCAGGCCTTAGTAAATCTAATCAATCTCTTCGCCGAAGCTAAACACTATTCGAAATACTCACAAAAAGGAGAAATGCTTTTGACTGCCGCTGAAAAGGCAGTTGCAAACAATACGAAGAGCAGAAGTAAAGACAAAAAGGACTATGAAGTACTACAAGCCGACATAAAGGAACTGAACAGAAAAAAAGACAATTTATCGACATTACTTGCAGAGAATCACTCCCAACTGGAGAAAGTTGACAAAGGCTTGAAGGAGGCAGAAAAGTATGTTGACAATGCAGAAAAGTTAGATATTCTTAACAGTAGAATCGCAAATCTTGAGCTTTCAATAAGTGATCATCAGAAGCAGATCAAAGAAAGGTATACTACCTATCTATTTGATGATAATTGGGTTCTTGTACAGTATGAATCAATTTTCAAGGAATACGAAGAAAAGATAAGTCAACTGAGCAAAGAGAGAAGGAAACTGCAAACAGAATATGATAAGCAACAAGGGAAAAAGGAAGCAGAAAGGGAAGCAGCTTACAAATTATTTAGTGGTCAATTTCCTTTACCATTTAACGTCCCAGACAAAGAAATAATGAAAGAATTGATCGAGGCAGAACATTGTAAAGTATGTGATAGGCCTGCACCTAAAGGAAGTGAACCTCATGATTTCATGAAAAAGAGACTTGAAGAGTACTTGAAATTACAAGATCCAAAAGAATCCGAAGATCCTGAGCAATCGACCTTGTTTGAAAAAGATTACATAACTGAGCTTATCAATAAAATGAATTTACACAACGACAAGCTTGGAGAAGTGCGTAGTATTCGAAAGAAAGTAGAAGACCTTTTCGATTTCAATAAGAAACGAAAATTAGAGGTGGGTGATCTAGAAGATAAGCTTGAAAAGGAGAAAGAGGAACGCAATAGGCTTGTAGGATCATCTGTACTCGCAGAAGAAAAACTCAGCAGTATACATAAGAATTACAATGGCTGGCAAGATGATAAAACAAGATTAAGTAAGTCTATCATGGAGTATGAGATGGAAATAGGTCAGCTGAACAGTCAAATCAAAGAGAAGCAAAGCAAGAAAGATGATATTGATTTGGAATCTGCAAATTCTTTTGTGATAAAAACCCGTGAAATAATTAGAGATATTGAGATTATACTAAGAGAGACAGTAGAGAATAAGTTCAATGAATTCATTGAAATGCTTCAAGAAAAATCGAATAAATATCTGATAGATATAAATGTAGATTCATTCACAGGTAATATAAAATTCGACGCTTCTGAGATAGATGGAAAAAAAAGAATCAAGGTTAGTTTATGTGAAGAAGATCGGCCAATTCATAGCCCGAATGAATCCCTACGAACCTCCATGTACATTGCGATCCTTTTCGCAATTTCCAATCTGGCTGAGCAAAGTCGTGAAGAGGGCTACCCGTTAATATTTGACGCTCCAACCTCATCATTCGCTGAGCCAAAAGCTGGAGAATTTTTCAATATCATTTCGGGTACGAATGGACAGATAATATTGTTAACTAAAGATTTCATTGGAAAAGAAAGTCAGTCTAGGAAATTGTTCATTAAACCGGAATTTGACAATGTGAATAGAGCAAAAGCGTTTTGGCTAAAGCTCGAAAGACCTTTTGATAGAAATCAATTAAGGACAATAAACACGAACGTAATTAATGTATAATATGAATAGCTTATTTGATTGCTGGAAAGAAAAAATTCCGAAGTATAGTGAGAATTTCAAAGATTCGTTATTTGCATCAATAACTCAATACGGAGGTGGAGCCGAAAGAACCAAATCGGATTTAGGCAAGCATTTTTCCAACGCATACGAACTTTATATGTATGCTTTTTTCCTAGGATTGTACAGAAATGAACTGAGCCCAATACCAAAGGGTCAAAAGAAAGTTGATTTCAGCCACCATATCCAATACTGGGGGAATAAGGGTAACCGCCTTGATCGGACCGATTTCTCCAATCTTCAGGACTTTATGTTTATGGCTTTAGTAGCTAAAACTGATATGGACATACTCAAAGCTGATACCGGAGAGTTATCAGAAGAAGATCTTGTTAATTCACTAATTCAAACCATGGAATCATACACAAATGGAGGCTTGGTACTTATCAAGGAAAAACTGGAAGACAATCCAAACTATTTTTTACAAGCAACCGCATTTCTGGATTTCATGTTGGAAAGTACTAATCAACCAAGCAAGTGAACCATGTAAATTGTAGACGATCAATTAAAACAGGCAATACAATCCTTCTCCGCATCAATTACCTTATCAATTAGGTATTTAGAACCTTTAGATTTTTCCCTGTCCATCCGGTTGAGATGTTCTGACTTAATTTGATGTATCCTATTAGGATGAATGAGATCTTGAAGAGATTCATGTTGATTCCATGTAAACCCTTCCTTTTCGTTTTCATACTCCATTGCATGAGAATACAAATCAGGATGTTGCTCATACAACCAAACCCATTCTATCTTTTGCTGAAAAAAGCAGAAGTAACAGCCAGATCTACTTCGAGCATACTGCCCGGTTTGACCATTTACCTTGTAATCCATTTTTTCATAATATCCTGGTATACCCACTTCGCTCTCCCTTAGCAATTGAAAAATATCTTCACGAACCAATACATCCTCATTATAAAGTAGTGGATAATCTTCCTCATATGATATAGGATATCCCATTTCCTTTAAGTATTTGAAAACTACCTGATTGAACTCTGAGAGTCCCTCATCAAGCAAAAGATTCAATTTTTCCTGTATTAACCTTCTATTTTGTTCCGGATTTCTATCTTCCAATGTCATGGGTTCAAGAATGATCTTAGATACTTTATCCAAGGCACCGCCATTCACCAGTCCTTGATACAGGTCTAACACATTCTCTCCCTCTTTATTTGAAAGTACTTTTTTAATTATTTCCTCACTCCAAATATTCCTACGAAATGGAAAAATGGATTGAATATTTTCCTTTCGTGAGATGTATCCTTCACGATCCTCATCTCCACGTATTCCTACATAAGAGACAGTTGGATTCTCGCCGACAAAAGCTTCAAACGGTTCAAGCTTCATTTTTTTGGTACACCAGCGTGCTACATTGGATGGTAAGTATCCCCGATAAGATTGGTAATAATAGTCGAAGGGGTTTTCACCCAGATCCTTGACTTCCTTTGGCTCTAGCTTTTCAATACTCTTCCCTAAGTATCCCTCTAATCGTTCAATCAATTGATAGGTTTCATCCAACTCTTTTCCCGTATCACAGAAATAGTATTCAATATTTAACTGAGGGAATGTATTTCTGAGATAGATGGCTAATGCGGCACTATCTTTTCCTCCGGAGATTCCTAATACATGTCTAGGCCTAGTCATCCAGTTGCTGCTTAAGTAGATTAACCAATATAAACTTATTCAAATTTTTATTCCTTCCTAACGCTTTTTTCACTTTATTCATCATATCCAAAGCTTTATCATCTAATTCTTTTGGTAAGTGAATCACCTGCTCTTTAGTTCCTTCCTCTATGGATGTAATATCAATCTTCAACATTTTTTCCTTACTTAATTCTGATGCCTTTGTGAGCGTTGCAAAATTGTCCAGCTCTCGAAATGCTTGACCTAGTTTTCCCTTAAACAGTTCTTCTTCTTTATCTCTTAACAACTCCAAAGATTTACCCATAATCACATGACAGACTGAATTGATCCATGAATTTCGATCATCTAAGGGCCCCTTGAGGCGAATTAGCAAAGCGGTCTGTTGAGGTCGAAGCATGTGCTCTTTCAAGTTTGCAAATCTCTGTTCAATTCGTTCTTTGTACTCCATAAACTTGAGCTGCTTTTCACCAAGAAGCTCAACTACTATATATTTTTCAATAGAATCAATCAATTGATCAAAGCAACCTTGTAAGTCACGTATTGCACCACGGAGCTTCAAAATATACTCATCAAAAAGCTTCTCTGAGTCCAAAAGCTCTTTAAGCTCGATATTGATGGCTTTGGGAAATTCTTCAAAAAACAATTTTTCTGGATCTTCTGCTTTTTCAATTGACTTTCTAAGGGCAATTGCTTCGGCACTTATCCGCTTGGTGTTTTTCGCATACTCGTTGAGATGATGGTAAAAAACCATAAATGGTTTTACGCTTTCAATTAGGCTTTGATTATTCACCTTATCGGCATTCTTAAGCTGAAGAAGTTCCCTGTACTTATTGTATAGATCAAGCTTGACTCCTTCAACATCAAATGCTTTGACGGAAAATTTATCTGCGTCTCTTGTGAAAAAATACAGATGTGATTCCGTTAATTCAGGTTGATAGGACTCGTCATCGCTAAACAATGCAAAATCATCTCGTTTAATAAAGAGAAAAGTAGGAATCCAAAAATCCAAGAATCCGGGAGTCAGTTTGAACGGTTTTGAGCTAAGTAATTCATATAAGGCAGAAATTTTCCTTTTTTCAGATTTAGTAGAAATAAGAAATGATTCGCAAGCTTCCCATAGAGGTTGAAAACTCTTTTCACTAGGCTTTTGAAACTCATAAATCCTTTTGCGAATGACATGAATGCCGGTTTCTTTTAATAGGGTTAAATAAATAGTTTTTTGCGGTGGGTATTCATCAGAGGTAAATCCAATATCAGATAAATGATAGTTACTTGATAGAGCAACAAAATAGGGTTTTTTTGCTGCATTACCCCCTTGCATGATATGTCTATTTATCAGTTCATTTCTAAACGTAGGTGTTTTTGAGTATGCTTTTTCACAAACCTGAGAAAGAGATTTATTCAGTTGTTTTTGAGAAACAATGGAAATTTTGTTCCCGCCATAATACCAAGAAACCTGATCTGTAAATAAGGCTTCTAACACATTTCTATTCATCAATTGCTTTTGACTTGATAGAATGTTTTCAAATTCCTTCCTGGCTACTTTGTCATCTGTGTGTTTTGCTTTTGCCTTAATTGTACGCTCAATATCTATCAATAATTCCTTGATACGCTCAACATTATTAAAGACAGCAAATACAGTTTCGTCCTGATCAGCTGAAACCTTTAAAAGTTTTTCAAGGTCGAGGGATTCGTTGAAAAGTAAATTGATGAAGCCATCTATTTGACCCTCAGGACTTTCTAATATCGGGATTTCGGATATGACATATTCGAAGAATCTCGGAGTACCAATTCGGTAAGTAATAGCCTTAGCATTGACTACTGAAAATTGAAAGTATTCCTTAAGTTTTGTTGGAACATCAATCTTATCGTCAACCTCTTTATCTGCTTGTTTTAGTTCTTCAGCAAAATCAACATCTGTACCTTCAATTATTCGATAGGCATTATTATACTTTGTAAAGAGGATGATCTTTTTAGTCTCTAGCTCTCTAAGGGCTTGCTGAATCTGCTTAGCAGGATAGAATTCATCAAGATAATTAGTGAAAAATTGCTCATTAACTTTTGCCCCTTTATGCCCCAACATTGTCACCAAACCAATTACCTTGATGATTTCCTGAGCAATGTCAATATCGCCAACGAAAAGGTTTTCAGTCCGCTCTAATCCTACTGCTATGGATCTCCATCCACTGTAATCAAAATTTTTCTGACTTCTAAGGAACGAGAAAAATTCATGATTCAAATAATCATAAATATCTGAAATTACCAGGTGTCTGCTACTAGAATTATCTAGTTCTCCTTCAAGGAAAGTAAAAAGAGATCTCTCGTTCTGACCATACCTCTGAAGTCCTACTGAAAGTAGGTACGCAGAAAAAATATCCAGTGGCCATAATTGAGCACAGACATCTTCTAAGAAGTTTGGATCAGACTTAACAATAGAATGCTTCTTTTGAAGCCGAAGAGTTTTATCTACTATAACTGAGTTTGATTTGTCTTTATTTGAAAGTCTCTGGGCTGCCAAGTAAAGTAACTGCTCAACAGGTTCGTTAAAAGTAAGATCTTTAAATCTACCCTTAACTTTCCTCCATTCATTTCTTTCCACAGGATTCAGAAATGATGACGAGTAGGCATCGAAACTTTGGTGTAGTGTAGTGATTAGAAGGCAATTGTTTTCTGAATTCGCTATGAACTCTGCCAACTGTTGTAAGAAGTAAATCTCTTTTTCAGGTTCATTGCGTACCGCATATTCAATGAATTTTCCAAATTCATCGATAAGCAAAATTCGTTTTTTCTTAGTGGACTTCAGCTTAGTAAAGATCTGATCAACTGATAAAGTTGAATTGAGTTTACTAGCCAGCATTTCCTGAAGCGAAGCATACTCACCTACCATTTTCACAAAATCTACCTTCTCCCCAAGACTAATATTGAAAAAGGATTTTTCCTTTTTAAGGTCTTTCTCCAGTGCCCACAAGAAGGATGATTTCCCAGAACCGTATGATCCAATAATTGTAAAAGCTCTGAAGTCTTTATCTGATAGACTCTCAATTTCATTAGCGACTCTATCCGCATTCGGTGTTACGAAATAGTTTACCTCAAAGGATTCATCTCGGATTATATTGACTGATGGCGAAAAATTAATCTTCATAATACTCCTTTAAAATCGCAAGGGAATCAGGTTTAGACGAAAACTGAAGCTCCTTCACTCCTGCTTCATTACTAAAAGTTGCCCAATTATATCTTTCAGAAATCTCCTCCAACTTCTCAATTAAACCCTCACGATTCAATGCGAAAATACTCCCCACACCTTCATTGTACATTACATCAAAACTTATAGAGTTACCATAAGCCCGATTCTCTAATATACAGTACATGAAAATGGCTGCAGGGATTTCTGGTCTCCCCTTAGGTTCTATTGAAAACCATTCTAGCTTTTCTCTCTTGAGTTTATTAACTAATCCCAACTCCGTCAGAAGTCCAGAGTAACTTTCATCAAGATCCTTACTATCATCTCTGGGGATATAAGTTCTACTAAATATTTGAAGGTCTGCTTTCAAGGTGTTTGAGGAGACAGAACCTCCAGATTCATTAACCCAACCCTCGAAATGCGAGAGATTAAATTCTGGTCTTCGTTTCCTCAGCTCATTGAAAATTAAATGGTAGGTTGAGGCAAATTGATTCTTGATCAAATGATAGTGAAGAAGCCAAAGTGTTCCTTGATCTTCAAGGTAAGGATCCCATCCTGATTTATCATCAAAAATCTTTGCAGCAAATTCTGATAGGCTATTATGCTCGCCGTATACATCAAATGCCTTTAGCCAAAAGCGAATAGAAGTAACCATGTTTTTACCAACCCCTAATTTCACAGGGGCGTCATCCGAACTGAAATTTCCACTAGTTTGTATGTAGTCATACCCTTTTTTTAACCAGTAGTATCTGCACTGAAATGATTCATGTCCTGAAAATCTCATTCTATTTGAATATTTTTAGTTGGTCACTATTCTTGATGTATTCGCTAGCATGTTGGAGAAACCATTCCTTTAGAGTTAAATCCTTCTTAACAAGTGCTTGATATAAATCTTTCTTGAATTCTGGATCTACCTCAATTACTATACGACCTGAATTTCCACGTGCCATGTTATGTTACATATGTTACATAACAAAGATAACGATAATTGCAAAAGGTGTCGCGAGAAGATCCAATTAGTACTCACTAAAAACATAATTAACACAGGGGGAACTAGTAGTGAAAATCCCTAACTCATAGGCTTCTGAATGCTTCTTAGGTAGTTGTTTGAATCTCTTATAACGTTTCTTTTTAATCTTTTTAGCAGTGGTGAAGTCATAGGTCACAGCATACATTATGACCATTTCAAGCTTCTCACAGCTTTGTTGAATTTTAACAGAAGTCCATTCCATTCCTACATATCCTAGTAATAGCTCGTTTGCCTGAACAGGAATGTCCAATTTAAAATACCCATCCAAATCGGTTGATCCTAGCAATGTAGTATCCATATCATAAATCATGGCCTTTGGGAGAATCTCCAAATCCTCAGATATAATTCTTCCAGTTAGGGTTTTAGTTTCTTGAGCCGCAGAGACACCAATTGATAAAATTGTGACTAGCAGGATGAATACTCTTTTACCTCTTTTCATAGCAAGGTTTATCAGATAAGAAGCCTAATTACAGGCCTTTCCAAATTCCGCAATACGCTTTCTTTCAGACTCATCTAAGGAGCCAAACTCGTCACAAAACTGTTCTGATTTCTTATCAGCCAAGTTTTCCAAATAATCAAAATATACTTCAGCAAAGTACCCATCTACCCACTGTGACATTTTGAGATACCTCAGAATGAATTCACCTTTTCCATCCATTACGTATTCTAAGATTATCTTATTCAACTTATTAAACGCTTCACTAGTCGTTTCATCATAATCCAGTTCATAAAACTCTTGTGCCTGATTAGCACTTTGTGGCATGGCCATCAAAATCATTCTCTGAGAAGTCTCCTCATTTCTATTTAGAACGGTAATAACGCGATCAAGAGCTTTGGTGTAATTGGCGGATGTTCTATCAACTGGAATCTTTAAACTCAACTCCTCGATCAAGAAGAAATTTCCTATTTCTGAATCTTCAATGGACTTAGCTAAATGATTCTCTATCGTATCCGACAAAAAAAACTTCTCAGTACATTTTCGGATTGCATAATAAATCGTTGGTTCAACAAACCTTTGCACATACAATTCTCCAAAATTATAATGAACCTTTGAAAGGCTATCTAGCCTGAAACTAAGGGTAATATTGAATTCTACAAGACCTAAAGTATCCTTGAATCGAGACTCGATAAAATTCTTGACTCTAAAAGGTTTTATATCATAAATAATAATCGTATCGTTCACTGAGACTGAATGTCTGCCTTGCAACAGTGGTTGCTCATAGAAGCCTTCCGACTCACTGTATCCTATTCCTGCCAATCCTTCTCCAATCTCAATTTTCTTTATAGTCGATTTATAGAGAATGAATGCTGATACAGCAAGCAGAGCCAGTATTCCAAAGATCCAATTTCCTGTGACTTTAATCTTCATATAGTACTTGATCAACGAGTTGGAATTAGATTCACTCGTTTACATTTACTTCAATTTTTTTGCAAAACATAGATAGCACGACAGAGAAGTTGTGAATACAAATGTCAAAAAAAATATTAGCTGTATAGCTCAAGAACTAGGATCAAAGACATAATTGCTCCAATTCCCAGAAAGACCCATAAAAACACTTTTAGTGTTTCGTTATTGGTTTCACTTTTTGAAAACCTGAGCCGAACTGTTGTTATCAAAGAGAAAAGTGATACCAGCAAAAAAAGTGGTGCCAAAGCACTAAACCAGGCTGGAACTAGGTTGGCCAAAAAGGCCCCGAGACTTAAGTTTTTATTATTGTTCATTCGTTGTTAAATAACATGTTATACAAATCACTATACTGTTCTTTGAACTCATCGACTGAGAGCTCTCCACTACTTACCCCATTCCATTCTTCTAATGTGTAATCTTTGTCCCCATACCTGACACCAGTAAATACTCCTTTTCCATTTGTAATAATCTGAAAATTTGAATTTAGCATTTGACTATTCCCCTCCCCCGCTAAACTCCAATACGGAGATCCATATGAATTCTTAGAATAGCCTCCGGTAAATACTTGATTACCCTTTCGATCAGTTACAAAAGCCTCAAGATCTGGAAATCCATCACCTTCCGCCTGGAAGCTTAGAGAAAGAAGTCCATCATCACTTTCATTAAAAGCAACATTATATCTGACATCTATATTGGGCTGAATTGCACCTAAAGCACCCCATCCCCATTTTGCTGTTACGGCATTAGCTCCACTAAAATTTCCTGCAAAACCAGCAGCTGTCGCTGATGCCGATCCACTGGGATCAACGACACCTACCGCGAGATTGGTTGGAACCCTTGTTAATCCAGGTCCCCACATAGAAACATTAGTTTTAAACCCTTGATCCGCGATATAATTTCCATTGGTTTCATATGTAACCCATTGATGTATTTTAGAAGAAGCCCCAACGTTAGTTGAGTACCCACTTCCACGACCTTTGAAACCTCCAGCAAAACTTTTTTGCTTAACAAAGGATCTTATGTGAAAAGTGTAAGGCCAAGCTCCATCAGGATCTACAAAGAGGATCGGGTTGTTAAAAGCATAATTGTATGGAGAATAGTCATACCCTTGTTCAGATAAGGGATCAGGTGACATCCACCTGCTAATAATTTCTGCTTCCATAGTTGCTTCAGATCTTATAGTATCATATGTAATAAAATGCGTAATAGACTTGGTTCCTCTATTGAAAATCACAGAGCCGATTTCTTCCGTTTCCTCCAAGTCAAAAAATTCTTGATACTTTCCATTGGAAAGTGTAGCAGTTTTTACTTTATAGCCATAATCTGAAAATGGTTGAGGAGCTTGAAATGTTTTTCGATCTGATTTCTTGCTTAAATCTCTTTCCTCAACATCCATTAACCAATTTAAATACATTTCACTAGGCATTTTCCGATATCCTAAGCTGTGGATATAAGCATACTGCGACTGAAGCTGATCAAACTGATCTTTCAATTTTGGATCTTTCCACAACTCCGTGGGGTTCTCAACTCCATTCTTATACATTAATTTTTCATATTGATTTTTATGGATCTCAGCCTTCAAAATCAAAGCATTCACGTAGTGCGGGTAGTGCATAAGTGCTTTATTAATGCACTCAAGAACAA
>JBDWQX010000081.1:0-10316 GCA_039986395.1 Cyclobacteriaceae bacterium | reverse complement strand
TTGTATCCGAAACCATTCAGAAATTCTGTGTACGGAATGGCAAGCTGAATGGTAGCGTTCTTGACGGAAGTTGTATCAGCTACGTCTGCAATTGTGGTGATGTATCCTGATTTGAAAGCCGAATTTGCTATAAGTCCGATGGTGAAGAATTTCTGCTTGAATGAAACCCATTTCAACGGATTATTGAGCGTCTCTTCTTCGAAATCAGTGCTTCTTTGCGCTAGATCGTCAAACTCTCCGTCTGTTTGATAGTAACGAATGTTACAATTGTATCTGGCATCCTCCAGTGTATTCTCAGCTCTAGTAACACTATGATTCCAGAGAAGTGCTACATCTGCAGGATCAAGAATGTTATTCAAACCAACAGACTTTATGTCATAATCAATTTCAAATCCCGAATTGGGTATTTTGTAAGTCTGTGTGACATTGAAATTTCCATTGGAAAGTGTGTAGGTGACTGTCGTAGTATCATTTGAATTCGACACACTTGGCTTGAAGGCAATTTCCGAAAGATTGATGCTTTTCCCCTGGTGCTGAACCTGCAGGTGAGAGGCAGACTTTGTGCCATCCATGATCTTGACTGGGTTGCCCAAATAGTCAAGATGATTATTTAACGTTACGGCTTTTATCTTTCCACCAAGATTTGAAAAGACAACAGTTAATTCATCAGTCTCTATAATCTTTTCCTCCACTGTAGAAGTTACTGCAAATGAAAATACACCATACTTAAGTGTGTCTACTGATTCATTCAGCTGAGTGCTGAGATCGGATATCGTATTCGGAGGAACCGTTTCAGTGGCTGGTTGCTGAGATTGCTCAATAGGCTGTTCCTCAACGATTGGAGCTGGGTCTGGGGAGAAGTAAACGAAGTAGATCGCTAAGAGTCCGAACATTAGGACGAGCCCTATGTATTGATTTTTATCCATTTCTGAAGATTACAGATTGTTTGTTTGTTTTCCTTTCCGAAAATTACAGATCGTTTGATTGTTTTCTTTCCAACGCCACCTTAATGAATTTCACAAATAGGGGGTGAGGATCTTTCACGGTTGATTTGAGTTCTGGGTGATATTGCGTTCCGATAAACCATGGGTGATCTTTTAGCTCCATGACCTCTACGAGTTTTGTGTCTGGATTAACCCCAGAAGCAATCATCCCGGCATTCTCAAATTCCTCCAGGTATTTACTATTAAACTCATATCTATGACGATGACGTTCATTTACTTTCGCGGTCCCATAGACACTGTATGCTCGGGTACCTTTTTTCACATTGCAAGCATATGATCCCAGTCTCATTGTTCCACCCATCTTTGTTATGGCTTTTTGATCTTCCATTAAATCAATGACGGGGTATGATGTTTTGGGCACCATTTCAGTACTATTTGCCTTTTTCTTTTTCAGCACATTTCTGGCAAACTCCACGATTGCGCATTGCAGACCTAAACAAATGCCGAAGAAAGGAACATTGTTTTCCCTAGCATACTGTACCGCGTAGATTTTACCTTCAATGCCACGCTCACCAAATCCAGGCGCAACTAAGATTCCATGCAGGTCTTTCAATTCTCGATGGACATTGTCGCCGTCTAGGTCTTCAGCGTGGATCCATCGAACGTTGACCTTGCATTCATTTTCAGCACCTGCGTGTACGAAGGCTTCCGCTATTGACTTGTAGGCATCTGGAAGTTCAGCGTATTTTCCGATGAGACCAATGGTAACATCATCAGTTGGGTTCTTGAGCTTACCCAAAAATTCTTTCCACTTTTCGATCTTCGGCTCTTTCTTGTAAGAGATCTTGAATTTTGATAGCACGCGTTCGTCCAACTTCTCTTTTCGCATGAGCAACGGAACATCGTAGATGGTCTCGGCGTCTCGTGCTTCAATTACTGCATTGATCGGCACGTTGCAAAACAGAGCTAGCTTCTTTCTAATCTCTTGAGACAGCGCATACTCAGATCTACATACTAAAATGTCGGGCTGAATCCCTGCCTCAAGCAACTCCTTGACAGAGTGTTGTGTTGGTTTGGTTTTGAGCTCGCCTGCAGCCTTGAGATAAGGGACAAGTGTTAAGTGAATGGAAACACAGTTCGTTGGCCCCAGCTCAAAGCGAGCTTGTCGAACGGCTTCAATGAAAGGTAATGACTCAATATCTCCAACACAACCTCCAATCTCCGTAATCACAACATCGTATTTACCTGTTTCACCAAGTTTGTAAATGTTGTCTTTTATTTCGTCCGTAATGTGTGGAATGACTTGAACTGTTTTTCCCAGGAACTCTCCCTTTCGTTCCTTTTGAATCACCTTATCGTAGATCCTGCCTGTGGTGATGTTGTTGGCTTGCGAGGTAGGTTTGCTGAGAAATCGTTCGTAATGCCCTAAGTCAAGATCAGTCTCAGCTCCATCATCGGTAACGTAGCATTCACCGTGTTCATATGGATTCAGCGTGCCTGGATCAATGTTTAGGTAAGGGTCAAATTTTTGGATTGTAACGGATAATCCTCTGGCTTGTAGAAGTTTACCCAACGAAGCAGCTATTATTCCTTTTCCTAGAGAAGATGTTACTCCGCCCGTAACAAAAATGTATTTGGCTTTTGACATTGAAATGTGAGAGTTTCCTGTGTGTTGTTACGGGATGCAAAATTAGCTTTTTCTGCGAGAACAAAAGCCGATCCTAGTAAGGAATTCTGTAAGAAATTGATGCGCCAAAATATCCGAGTGGTTCTACTTTGAAAATTTCGCTTGAAAGTTGGATCGGAATGCTATACGTATAGCTCAATAAAACGGAAAATCTGTCAGTGGAAAGCGAGATAGGTAGGGAGAAAGAATAATTGAGAATCCCAAACTCTTTACTATCAATAAATTCCTCCGACTCCACGCCGTTTTCAACAAACAGATTCAGCTCCGCAAGCTCATTGGCCGTTGGGTCGATTTCCTCATAAAGCGTGATTAGTGTAAGGAGCCTGTTTTTTCTATCTCTGGGAATTTGATCATTGCGGGCAATGAATATTTTTAACACCTCTCGCTGATCGTCAGTCAGTTCTGAAAGTTGATTGAATTTTGAAATGGTAAATCTAAATTCATCCGAGACCTGTTCGGTTGTGATTCGAAGGGTGGTAACGTTCCCATTCCCAGCCATCATTGAGGCTGTGGGAAAAACGCTGATACTTTTAAATGGCCCCCATTCTCCAGCCTTTATAGTTCCGGTTAGACTGGCTATAATTCTATGAGAGGTTTCCTTACCAAAAAGAAAGGAGTAATCCACGCCTAGGTAGCCTTTCTTGAAATCGTAACTTAGAGAGGTGCCGAAAGAATTTGTAAGTGAGTTGTCTGAGGAGTCTTTTGGGTTGAAGAACCAATGTTCATAATCAAGAGAATAGGTCCATTTCGCAGCGAGAGTCCCAAGGTAGCCACCTGAGAGTATGGTAGGGTTGTAGGTGGGTGTTACGTCAGAGTTCCAATACCCAGATAGATCAAGGTATCCGCCGGATTTATGAAAGAAAGAGAGCCCTGCTGAATAACCTGTTTGATTGATGTTGTAGTCTCGGCCTGCACTGGTGACACTGGAGGTAACACCTACCCGCAAGCTGAGCTGGTTGGGTTGAATATTGTTTTGTAGTAAGAGACTATCGAGGAAATTGAAAATTGAGAGGGAATCCATTTCCTGCTCTAGCGCAAGAAGTTGCTCTGCATAGCTCAAATTTGACTCTTGAGCCATGCAAAAACTGGATTGGCAGATCAGCCATGCTATCGTGACTTTACGAAACATCAGGTAGGTTGGTGGTTAGTTTCGTCTGTTGTTCAGTCTGTCATTGTTTCGCTTGATTTGTTGTTTTCTCATCTGCTGAGCTTTTATTCTTCGCAAGAGCATTTCCTTAAAATCACCTTCGGCAGTTCTAAGATTGTTTAACTGTCGACTGGTTACAACCTGTAGGAAACGTTGTGAATAATCTTGCTCTAAATCAAGTTGTGATCGCTTTGTAGCAGTTGCCATCTCAAGCATTTTCTTGTTCTCCTCTTCAGTTGCGCTGTTTGGATCAAAGGACCGTCTGGCTTGATCGAAATCCTTTCTGATCTCTTTATTCCGATTGCTGTATTCTCTGTAGACTGGCCAAAATTTTTCAGCTTGGGCAGGGGTGAGGTTGAGCCTCTCGGTGATCAGTGCAATTTTTGCTGCTTCAATTTTCTTCAAAGCCTCAGGAGACTGAGCCCTCGCTTGTACAATGAAAAGCAGTAATACAATCACTAGTATATTTTTCATTTTTCTACATTTTAAACTTAAAAAAGTTAATGTTCTGTTGGTCGGATCTCTATAAGTAATCATCCGACAAATCATATTCAATTAGTAAATCGTCCAGAGATTCATCCTCAAGTTCCAAATCTTCAAGTCCGTTTGCATCAAAAAAATCAATTGACTCCACCGACCCATCAAAGGCAGCCAGGATATCATTTTCATCAATCTGCAGCATGTCAATGTATGCCAAAAGTTCTTCTTCTGGTATGTCAGCTAGTAAGTCCTCGGGAGTTACGGACTGGTTTACAAAGACAATGCTCATAACTACTGTAAGCATTGCTGCTACTGCAAATGCAAGTCTTACAGCTGGCATTTTAACCCAAGAGCTCTTTTTCTCTTCGCTGATTCTACTTTGGATCTTCATCGGAAGATCTTCAAAGTAGCCATCTGGCACGGAGAATGGCTGACTCTTTTTATCGATATCGTCTAATTTGATAGGCTTCATCTCAGTACTTTGATTCCATTTTTGACAAAAGGTTTAATCATCAATGATAAATTCTTCAATTTTTTTCACTGCATGATGGTAACTAGCTTTCAAAGCTCCTACGCTGGTTCCTGTCACTTCTGCAATTTCGGTAAACTTCATCTCATCAAAATATTTCATGTTGAATACGATTCTCTGCTTATCTGGTAGTTTCAGCAACGCCTTCTGGAGCTTTAGCTGAACTTCATCTCCACTAATGCTTATGTCTTCATCCAGCTTCTGACTCAACTCTTTGGTGACATCTCCGATCGGAACAAAATACTTCCTCTTCTTCTTTTTTAGAAACGTGAGGCACTCGTTTGTTGCAATTCGATATATCCAAGTATACAACTTGGCATCTTGACGAAAAGCATCGAGATTCTTCCAAACCTTTACAAATATTTCTTGAACTAGATCATCAGCGTCATCATGATCAATCACCATTTTTCTGACGTGCCAATACACTCTTTCCTGATACTCACGAACCAATAGGTTGAACCCATAGTTTCGAGTCTCTTCATCCCGTATCTTCTGAATGATCAGTTCTTCCACGTTTTCTCAGTAGGTAATCGATCCTTAGATGATAAAGATAGCTGAAGGTTTAATCTGCATTGATTTTTATTTTGCAACCTTTTTGAAAAGGATGTAGTTACATTTAATGTATAAGTATGTATGAAATGGGTATAGCAGAAGATATTAAGCAAAAAAAATTTAGCTCGGAGTTTTCAAAAGCCATTGTCAATCTTATATACACCAACTCCTGGTTGAATCAAAAGCACGTTTCACTCTTTAAGCCTTTTGGATTGACCACACCGCAGTTCAATATATTGAGAATTCTAAGAGGTCAGCACCCAGAGCCCTCCACAGTTAACTTGTTGATTGACAGAATGCTCGACAAGAGTTCCAATGCTTCCAGGATCATAGACAAGTTGGAAGAGAAGGGCTTAGTGATTAGAAAGCAGTGCAAGGACGATAGGAGAGCCGTTGATGTCTTTATTTCGGAGGAAGGATTGTCGCTTCTTTCTGAACTTGACAAAGAAATGGATTCATGGGAAGAAAATTCGAAAAGTCTTACCGATGAAGAAAGTAAAATACTGAATCAATTGCTAGATAAGATCCGAATTTAAAGATCCTTCAACGACTCAATAATTCCAGCATTAGAGCCTTTTTTACGTACCACCATTAGTGGTATGTTCTCGTTTACCTGAATCATTCGTTCTGCCTTGCTACCAATGAAAAGTGCAGATGCTGCTGTTCTGCCTTTAGCTCCCATCACAATCAAATCTGCTTTACCCTTAGTTGCTTCCTGGTAGATCATTCGGATTACATTTTGACCATCGTCAAGTGTGTGAATGGAGGTTAGCTTTTGATTCTTTATTTGTGCTTGTCTAATGAGTACAGTTAGATCCTTTTGTGAGTTTTCTTCCATTATCGCTGCGAATTCTTCAAATGTTTTACCAGAGTATCTATAACTACTTGGCACGTTGTAAACATTTTGAATCGTAATTTCCGAAGTAGAATCATCTGTCAGTGACAATGCCGTTTCCAGGGAGAGAGCGGAGTAATTTGAAAAGTCAACAGGAACGTGAATTTTACTTAAGTCAAGTTTCTTTCCTTCTGGTACCAATAAAATATTGCAAGCAGCTCTTCTAACAACACGAGTGTTTAGCACGGAATTGCTTTTTTCCTTTCTTCCAAGTATAATAAGATCAGCATCAGCTTCCATCGAAGCAGTTAATATCTCTTTTGTTTCAGCTCCCTGTCTTATCAGGAGATTGGTTTTAACATTCGGACAATCAAAAGATTTGTCGATAGCACTGGAAAGTTCTTTTCGTCGTTCTGCAACAGCCTTGTCTATCAAGTCTGGAAATTCCTTTTTTAAGCTCTCTGGGATATTGAAGTCTTTGATGACATTTAGAAAGGTTACCTCCTTAGTTCCCGTTACTTCGGAGATTGAGCAAGCATTTTGAATTATGGCCTCATCTGTCTGTGAAAGATCAAGGCAAACTAAGATTTTATTGAAGGTGATCATGGGTTTATTTGAAAGCGCAAAAGTACCTTTCAACACGGTTTTTCGCGAGCTTAGTTCCAAATATTCATCTATTTTTTAGACTATTTAGTAGAAAAAATTGGATTATGATGGTAAAAAAACCTAAGAACCGAATTTTATTCTATTTCTGGCAGAAAATCCACAAGCATTTCTATCACCTCTTTTGAATGCGTGGGAAAGTTGGCAATCCGAATGTGATCTTCTTTATGGGAGCCATAGCCAGAGCCTATTACTAAGCCTTTCTCTTTCAGATATGATATATACTTAGCGGGACTGTCAGCATTAATCACTATCGTTGTTTTCGACTGGTAAGAAGGATTTGTCACAAACGCGCTTAGCTTAGGATGACTCTGAATCGCCTGGTATAGGATCGTTGATTTGTAGACGGTGTCGTTTACGATCTTTTGCTTACCCACTTTGATCATATCTTCAGCGATCTTACCTAGTAGATAAATGAAGAGCGTATTTGGGGTTTCGGGAGTCTGATTTTTATCTCCTAATTTTTTAAGATTTAGTAATGATCGGTAGGAGCCAAGACTCGATATTTCAAATTTTTTCGCTGCCTTTTCGTGACACTTTTCATTACATACCCACACTCCCAAACCGGGAGGCATGCCGAAAGCCTTTTGAACCGAAAAATAGGCAGTATCTAGATTCTCTAAATTGGTAGGAATGGATGGCGTTGCGCTTACCATGTCAAGAGCCATCAATTTATCAGGATTAGCTTTTCTTAGTAATTCAACCTCGGTCTCAGGAAGTGTGAAACCCATGCTGGTCTCGTTCTTTGTGAGTCCAATCAATTCTGCTTCTTCTGGGACATCGAAATTGGTAAATGCTGCACCATCATCTACTTGGGTAAGCGTGCTCTGCATTCTATGTTGCAGAGCGAAATCATAGAATTTCTTACCGAAGGCACCATTGGCAAAATGGTGCGAAGAGTTGGTAACCAAGTTTTGAATGATTCTATCCCAAGCTTCATTCGCCGAACTGAGAAAGAAAACGTCGTATCCTACAGGAATTTCAAGCAATTCCTTCAAACATTCCACTGTGTGTTCCATAATGGAAATGAAGTCTTTGCTTCGATGGGACATGGAGGGAACGTCCAGAAACAATCCCTTTTTGAAGTGTTCCTCAAATGTGTAAAATAGCTGTGAGGGTCCTGGGGTTAAGTAGATTTTATTAGACATAAAAAAGCTCTTCAAGTGGAAGAGCAATATTAATTTCTTATTTGGAAAAAGTGTCTCTAAACTCTAGTTTCCATCCATTTAAATGTGCGATTGATAATTTTCAGTGCCAGCTTTATTTTCTTGACATTGATCATTTCATGAGCTTCATCGTACATCGTAACTCCATCTGCAAAAAGCAACACCTGAGGGAACTCATTCATGACACCAGCAGTTTCTGTCACTTCATAAGATACCTCTTTGTCCTTCATTACATCTACTATGAAAAGATCCATGTGATCAGTAGCGATGGTCCAATCTTCCTCCAGTGTCTCTTTTACCTTCATGCTTTCTGGAGAGGAAGGCCTGTGCTTAAAGACCAACGCAGGTTTTGTGCGTGACTTCTCAAGCAACTCTTCGAATTGCTCTTTTGTACTTAACGGCTTCCAGTTTAGCGAGTGACTCATTGGCGTGTTAAAAGGTTAGCTTAAAAATATCAAATAAGCTTCTAGGATGAGGGTGGTCGTCTAATTTAGGGATAAACTTAATATAAAACTCTGAATCTAATGGTACCATTTATTAATTTCAGGTCATTTATAACTTCTTCTTGATAGTTTTTGTCAATATCCGTTATTACATACCCAATTTTTTCATTGGTCTTCAAGTACTCACCCACGATATTGATGTTATGACTTGCTAAAATTTTGTTGATTTCCGCCAGGATTCCAGGGTGGTTTTCGTGGATATGGATGAACCTGTGGGCATCCTTTAGAATTGGTAATGTCAAATTAGGAAAGTTGACAGTGTTAGAGGTAGATCCTGTGTTGATGTACTCGATGATCTTACCAGGAACAAAGTCTGCAATGTTCTCTTGTGCCTCTGCTGTACTTCCTCCAACGTGAGGCGTGAGAATGGTATTTCTGAGTCCTCTTAGAGGTGATTCGAATGGATCATCGTTCGTCAATGGTTCTTCGGGAAACACATCTACACTTGCACCTTTGATCCTATCATTGTCAATATACTTTTTAAGAGCATCAATATTAACTACATGACCTCTACTCAGGTTCAGCAGTACAACACCTTCTTTCATTTGTGAGAATTGCTTTTCGTCCAAAAGCCATTTGTTGGAATCTCTGCCGTCGACATGAAGACTAACAATATCAGAGGTTGAGAGAAGTTCATCAAGGCTCTTTGCTGATCTAGCATTGCCAAGTGCAAGCTTTTCCTCAATGTCATAAAACTGCACCTGCATACCCAACGATTCAGCTATTACAGATAACTGAGAACCAATATTACCATACCCAATGATGCCAAGCATTTTACCTCTTACCTCACTACTCCCAGAAGCTGATTTATCCCAAATACCTTGATGCATTTTCTGCATACGATCTGGGAGATTTCTCATTAATAAAATGATTTCTGCAAGAGCTAACTCCACCACAGAACGGGTATTCGAAAATGGGGCATTGAAAACTACTATTCCTTTTTCGAGACACTTTTCGAGATTGATTTGATTTGTCCCAATACAAAAGGCTCCGATAGAAAGAAGTCGTTTGGCGTTGCTTAGCACTTTGGCAGTTACCTGTGTCTTAGACCGAATACCTAAAATGCTTACATCTTTGATTGCTTCGTACAATTCTTCCTCAGTCATTCCTCCAGTACGTGTCTCAACCTGATACTCCTCAGACTCCAGTTTGCTAAACCCATCTGGATGAATGTTTTCAAGCAGCAAAACTTTGATTCTATTCTTGGGATATGAATGAGCACGTTCAAGTTTTTGAGAGAACAGGAAGTCATCTAGTGATGGAGCCTCGTGATCGGCTTCCGCCAGCACGCTCTCTCTTCTTACGTTTTCAGTGAACGCATAGAATTTGTGTGCCAGCCCTGCCTTCTTAATTTCGTAGTCGGTATAACCATCACCTAGCACAAATACCTCACCTTCTAGTTTTAGTTCTCGTATTTGGTTGGGTTTCCCATTGTTTTGAGATAGCAGATTGTCATCATCAAACCCAATGATCTGCCCAGTCTTACCATACTTAAATTCATTGGCAAAAACATTCTCAGCATGAATTCCATATTTTTCTACAATAGGGACAATGAAATCCTTAAACCCATTTGATACTATATATATAGTGTCTTTGTGTTTCGAAATAAATTCACCGTTACGATGAAAGGATTTGGAAACCTGGTTGCTAAGCTTTTCGATAAGTTCAGCCAAATGATCACGGTGTGCTTTGAGTACATCTATCCTTTCAATGAGCGATTCTCGGAAGGAAAGATCTCCCGACATTGCTCGATCTGTAGCATCTTTGATTCGTTGGATTCCTTCATTTTTATTTTGATCATCTTTTAAAG
>JBDWQX010000080.1:0-6996 GCA_039986395.1 Cyclobacteriaceae bacterium | reverse complement strand
AGGTGAGTGAAGATTTGTCTACTGTTCTTAATCAGCTCAAGACCTATTTCGGTCACTAGAAATCAACAGATTTTAAAAGCTAATCTTCTTCGTCTTCCTCTTCTGCTCTTTCAGTGACGATTCGAAGTCTGGCAGCGGATTCAGCTTTTTCTTTCTCCAGATAGTAATTGAAAATTGATTGGTAGAGGGAATCACCAGCACTCTCGCTTATCCCATAAAGGCGAGCATAAATTCTGGACTGCATATTGCCGATCGACTGCAAATGGGCCATCAGTGTATCTTGATCATCTAGCAATTTGCTGCCGCTAAATGCCATGAACCCAAATCCCTCGTGTGGATTATTGTTGTCCCTTTCCGTAATCAAATACTCGACACCATCGTAAACGATTCGGTTGAAGTGAAATTCCTGGAAATCTTCATTTACTTCTCTCGGCCGAAATTCCTCACCTTCGTTTATGTCTTTATTCTTACATGAGAATGTTGCCAAAAGAAGTAGTAAAGGAATTGATAAATTTCTCATGTTCCTGGAGCTTTCAAATATCCTTCTTCGACACCAAATACTTTTTTCAGAAGCTTGTAGGCCTTCCCATTTAAGATCACAATGAGATGATCACCTGGAGCAATCTTGAGATCTCCAAGGGGATTCTTGATTAGTTTCTTTTGTCCGAATTTATCCCGCTTAGTAATCCCAATGAGCACTGAATTGTACCTCTTTTTAAGATCAAAGAAAACATCCTGATACGCTTTACCGACATATGGGTTTTTCGGTGTCACCATCAACTGTTTCATATCGTAATCACCATCTGTTTTTGCAAAGGAAAGGATGGACTCACTGTAAACCGCTACATCTGGCTCAAACATGTAAGAAGCTAATAGCTTCGAGGAAATGTCTTTTGTAGAAATGGTGTTCGAAACTCCTGCCGCCAGGAAGGTGTTTTTTAGGTCGCCATTTTCCAGAGTAACAACATACTCTGTTTCGGGAAATTGCTTTTTGAGATTGAGGACGTACACCAACTTTTCCGTGTCATTCTCAAGATTCACGAAGACAATGGAGCAATCCTCGATGTTGGCCTTCTTGATTAGTTCGAAGTTGTTGTAATCACTGAAAAGAATATGTACCATTTTTGAATGATACTTTTCTTGAATCAAATCGACATCATCTTTCTTATTGGTAACGATGGCTAGCTGTTTGCCAACCCCAACCAATTGATCAGCTACTTGCCAGCCGAACTCGTTCCAACCAATAATCAATGCGTGATTGGAAAAGTTGGTGCCTGCGTATCCCAACTTCTTGTCTTCTTTTATTGTAGCCATAAGTGTAGTTAGTTTTCCTATTAATAAGCCGAATATTCCAACACTGGTAAGAATGAAGATAAAACCAATCCATCTTCCGTAGACCGTGGCTGGAAACAAATCACCGTACCCAACTGTAGTTAAAGTAACCAGAGAATACCATATTGCATTTGGGTAGTTTGTTATGGCTGATTGTTCACTATCTTTTTCGACGTAGATCAGTAACGAGACTAGGGCAAAATAGATCAGTAAAACCAGTCCAATCTGAAGCGCTATCCGAAGAGGTAAATTCTTTTTTAGGTTACTAGGCATAGAGGATCGGTAAAAGTCAAATATAACATAAAGAGTTAGGTTGTTATGGGTAAAAAGGCTTCTTATTTGCTTTTAAGGTAGTCTGATAAGTCAGATACAGAACTGATTTTGAGAGAATCAGCTTGATTTGTTCGCATCATGATGGCAAACGTGTTGTTAAATCCGAGCGGATTTAACCAGTGAAGATTGTGCCTTTCAGCAAATTCCTTTTTTACATCATTGTAAATAACATCAGGATTCGTAAAATCAGAAACATCTTTTGCGCTTTTTTGAAGAAGAACCAAATACCCCGTTCCAGTGTACTCTGGATAGATATCAATTTCTCCAAGCCGAAGGGCGTCAAAGATCAGCTTAGTTCCGCCAAAACCAAGTTCAAGTTTTGTTTTCAGTGACGTTTTATTTTCAATCACTTGTGCAAAGATGTGTGCCAGTAGAAAATTTTCGGTGAACGCCTTGGATCCTATCACAACGTCTGGTTCGTCTGAACTTCCTGCATCCGCATCCGCATAGATATTGATTTCTTTGAGAAAGGTGCTGGCAACAGCGGACAGTTCCATCTTTTTTCCATCGACCAGATAGTTTAACTCAGCCATTCGCTCATCATTTAGCTTGTCGGCGATTAGGTTCAGCGCAGTTACAATTTCAGGGTGTCTTTCAAGAACCAAGGCATTAACAATCGGAGCAGCGTAGTAAGGAGGGAAGTACTTTTTGTCGTCAATGAGAGATTTCAGGTTGAATTCTTTGATCCGGCCATCTGTACTGAATCCATCAATCACATCTACGTCACCATTATGCAAAGCGCGATACATCAGAGAAATTTCCATTTCTTTTATCTCTATCGGAAGATCATACAGAGAATCCAAACCCATGTATCCGTCTTCTCTTTCAATGAACTCTGAGTTGAAGCCAGCTATCAGTTTAGATTTCGTAACGGATCCTGAACTTAAGAAGCCAATGAGAATCAGAAGAGAGGAAGTGCCTAGCAGTAGCCATGTTCTCAGGCTAGTTGGTTTACGTTGAATGAATCCAATTCCAGTATCCAACGCCACCGCAAGAATAGAGGCAGGTATGGCTCCAGCTAGAATCATTTGCTGATTATTTAGGGTAATTCCTCTAAAAATGAATTCACCAAGCCCACCGGCGGCAATGAGTGCGCAAAGTGTTGCAACTCCGACATTTATCACGGTCGCAGTTCTGATTCCGGCGAGAATTACTGGAAAAGCAAGCGGAAGTTCGACATACCTAAGCAGCTGAAAATTCGTCATACCCATTCCCATCGAAGCATCCTTAACCGCTGGATCCACTTCCCTGATTCCCGTGTAGGTATTTCGCACAATTGGAAGTAGACCGTACAGAAACAACGCAATAATTGCGGGAGTAACTCCGATCCCGAAAATTGGTAAGAGGAAACCCAAAAGCGCCAAACTTGGAATGGTTTGGATGATGCCGACAAATCCAAGCACAGGGTTTGATAGTTTTTCAGCTCGAGTTAAACCAATTCCAACCGCAACTCCAACAAGTGTTGCAAGCGTCATAGAAGCCATCGTCAAAACCAAATGCTCTACAGTCTGACTCCATATTTCATCAAGGTGCGATATGATAAAATTCCAGAAATTCATCAATGAATTTGTTTGAAGAAATCCTCCATCGCTTCCTTCTTATCTTCTGCTTTTACTTCTTGAGCATTTAGGAAGTTGAGCAGTGAACTCTCCCCATACTTGAATGTCTGAAGACCAAGAACAAATTTGTCTTTCTTCAGGAATGCTTCGACATGACTGTTCGCGGGCTTGTTGAGTAGCTCTAAGGGAGTTCCGTATTGTTGAATTTGGCCTTCGTACAACAGCACTATTCGATCTCCCAACTTAAATGCTTCCTGTACATCGTGCGTCACCAGCAAAATGGTTTTACTGTCAAGATCTGTCAAATTCTGAAAGTCATCCTGTAATTGACTTCTGGTAATGTTGTCTAAGGCACTGAAGGGTTCGTCCATCAAAATTATCTCTGGATCAGTGGCAAGTGCTCTGGCTAACCCTATTCGCTGTTGTTGACCACCACTAAGCTCAGAGGGACGTTTGAGTAAAACTTCTTGCTCCAATCCGATCAAAGAGAGTAGTTCATTTACTTTTTTCTCCGAGATTTCATTATCACAGATTTTACCAACAAGCTCAATATTTTGCTTAACATTTAGATGAGGAAGTAGTCCCGTGTCTTGGATTACATAGCCAATACTTCTTCTGAGACTCTCTTTGGATTTGTTATTGATATTTTCCCCATCAATTTCGATCGTTCCTCTGTTCGCATTTTCCAGACGATTGACTAATCTGAGAAGTGTGGTTTTCCCACAACCACTTGGACCCAGAAGTACTACTGTCTCTGCGGGTTCGACTGAAAAACTGATGTCTCTTAGCACCTGTTTCTCACCAAAGGATTTAGCAATGTGACGTAGTGTTATCTTTTCGATGGCGTAATTACTTATTGAATCCTCTCAACTTTATTTGTGTAAGCTTTCGTTTAGTATCGAGTGGAAAATCTCCTTTCATTATCCAATCATAAAAGCTTGGCTCTTTTTGCAAAACTTCGGTTACTTCCTTTCCTCTGTGTTTTCCGAAATTGAAAACTTCCTTTCCATCTTTAAAAACCATTCTACCAGCTAAGTCGATCATTCGAGACGTGCTAAGTTTATTTAGCGCCTCCATGTCGTTTGAAATGTCTGTGATTTTATTTCCGAGATTGTCCACTGCCTCCTGCCCGTCATATCGCTGCACCTGAGACAGGAGCACCTCATAGGTAGCTCTCGTATCTGCCAAGGCACTATGAGCATCTACGAGATCTTTGTCACAGTAGAATTTGTACGCTGCTGTGAGGTTCCTTTTTTCCATATTATGGAAGATCTTTTGGGCGTCAACAATTTTTCTACTATCAACATCGAAGTCCACGTTTGCCCGTAAAAATTCTTCCACCAACATCGGAACGTCAAAGCCGACACAATTGAATCCGCTGAGATCACAACCCTCCAGCCACTGCGCCATCGACTTGGCAATCTGCTTAAAGTTAGGTTCGTCTTTAACATCATCATCATAAATACCATGAATCAAACTCGTTTCCAATGGGATAGGAATGGTCGGATTCACCTTTCTGTGTTTTTCCTCTGTGGACCCATCGGGAAAGATTTTGACGAATGCCATTTCGACGATTCTGTCTTGGGAAATATTCGTTCCAGTGGTTTCTAAATCGAAAACTACCAGAGGATTTTTGAGGTTTAGCTTAAACATTAAAATTGATCGGATTCAAAACGATCCGTGATTAAAAGTTGATGAGTTAATGAACTCACTTGAATTTGTAAGAGTTTCAAATATAGTAATCGCAGAAGTAGCGTTAATGATCTAGGAGACAATCTTAGGGAATGTGGAAAAACTGGCAGAACTTGTGGAATACTTATCTAAGTCAGGGATTCTAAAAAACTAAGTTTGTGGTCCTAACCTAGATAACAATTTCACCCTAAATGGACGGAGCAAAACAAACACCACTTTCATCTACCAAGAGCCGTCGCATCGGCTTATCATCTGTCTCCGAAAGCCTCGGTAAACTGCCACCTCAAGCAGTCGAAATTGAGGAAGCCGTATTAGGGGCTTTGATGCTCGAGCGTGACGCTCTGTCTACGGTTATCGACATTCTTCACCCGGAGAGTTTCTACAAAGATTCGAACCAAGAAATCTACGCTGCAATTGTCGATTTGTTTAACGACAGTCAACCGATCGATATCAAGACTGTTGCTCACCAGCTCCGAAAGGTGGGTAAACTTGATTTGATTGGTGGTGCTCACTATGTGTCGGAACTGACAGCCAAAGTAAATTCTGCGGCAAACATCGAGTATCACGCCAGGATTATTGCTGAGCAATCGATCAAACGAGAGCTGATTCGAATCTCGTCCGAGATTCAACGTGACGCGTATGAAGATACAATTGACGTTTTCAAACTGCTAGACAGAGCCGAGCAATCGCTATTTGATGTTTCTGAATCTCACATTCGTAAGAATTACGATAAAATGAGTGCGCTACTTCATCAGGCAATAGACGAAATTCAAACCCGAAAAGAAAAGCAGGACGGCCTTACTGGGGTTCCAAGTGGGTTCTCAGCATTGGATAGAGTAACATCTGGTTGGCAGCCTTCAGATTTGGTGATTATTGCAGCAAGGCCAGGTATGGGTAAAACGGCCTTTGTAGTTTCTGCTCTGCGAAACGCAGCAATCGATTTCCAAACCCCGGTGGCAATTTTCTCTCTCGAGATGTCTTCCGTTCAGCTGGTAAATAGGATGATTTCTGCGGAGGCTGAGTTAGAAAGTGAAAAAATCAAAAGAGGAGATCTTGCTGACTATGAGTGGGAGCAGATCATGCATAAGACAGACAAATTATCGCAGGCACCAATCTATATTGATGACTCCCCAGCTCTGACCATTCTAGAGCTACGTGCAAAGAGTCGACGGTTGGTTGCTCAACATGGAGTGAAGCTGCTAATTATTGACTATTTGCAGTTAATGTCTGGTGATTCATCTGGGAAAGCGGGAGGAAATCGTGAGCAGGAAATCGCATCCATTTCTCGAGCATTGAAAAGTATTGCAAAGGAATTGAACGTCCCAGTTCTCGCACTATCGCAGTTAAGTCGTGCGGTGGAAACAAGGGGCGGAGATAAGCGACCATTGCTTTCGGATCTAAGAGAATCAGGTTCGATTGAGCAGGATGCTGATATGGTTATGTTCTTGTATCGTCCTGAATACTATGGACTGGATACTGATGAATCAGGCATGCCATTGAATGGACTTGGTGAGGTGATAATTGCCAAGCACAGAAATGGACGAACAGATACTGTAAATCTCAAATTCATTGGAAAGTATACCAAATTCGCTGATTGGGATGGAAATAGTGGAGGTGATGGTTTTGGGGCATTTCCTAAGTCTGCGGAAACCGATTCCAATTTCACAATCACACTCCCAAGTAAATCAAATGAGGCTGGCTCTGAGGAAGACGATGATCAGCCATTTTAGTAACTAGTGATTAGTTGTCAGCAATGGAATTAATTCATAAATAGTGAAAGCGATCATCATCTCGGAGGGAACGGAACCAATCCAACTTGTTGATTTGGCAAAGCCCAAAGTAAGTAAAGGGGAATGTCTTGTTCGTATCAAAGCGGCAGCACTAAATCGAAGGGATCAATGGATTAGGGAGGGCATGTATCCGGATATTCGAGTTGGCTGTATTCTGGGTTCGGATGGCTGTGGAGTGGTTGAGGAAGGTCCAGATGAATGGCTGAATAAAGAAGTTATTATAAATCCCAATGTTGATTGGGGAGGTAATCCAGAGGTGCAATCAGCAGAATATTCTGTGCTTGGTATGC
>JBDWQX010000079.1:0-9291 GCA_039986395.1 Cyclobacteriaceae bacterium | reverse complement strand
CATTCTTGATGATACAAGCAGCTCTTGAGATATTTTCCAGCAGATAGTCAGATCCAGCCAGAGGTGGATATAAAGCTGCAAGCCCTTTACCATTGTCCTGATGACAGTTAGTACAGTAGGTGGCATAGATTTTTGCGCCCTCCACTTTGTATTGTTTCAGCCTAATCTCGTCTCTTGAATTTGGCTTTTCTTCTTTCTGATTATTTTCAGTGCTTCCTCCGCATGAGGCGAGTAGCATGATGCAAACAAGGGAGGTTAGACTAGTTAGGTACTTCATATTCTTTTAATAATTTATCAATATCGGTCAGAAGAACATCCACTTGTTCTTCCACGGTTCCGTCATATACGCCGCGAATTCTGCGATCTTTGTCGACAAGTAGAAAGGCACCACTGTGGATGAATCCACCAGCAGCCTCCGGCTCCTCGTCCGCCATCACCATGTAACTCTTCTCTCCAAGATCATAAATATAATCTTGATCGCCAGTCACAAATTTCCACTTGCTTGATTTAATCCCCAGCTTGTCGGCAAAATCTTTTAGGACAGCAACAGTATCATGCTTGGGGTCAATCGTGTGTGAGAGAATTGCTACTTGATCGTTGGCTTCAAATTTTTCGTAGACACGCAGCATTTGCTGCTTCATCTTAGGACAAATAGTAGGGCAAGAGGTGAAGAAGAAATCTGAAACATACACCTGATTGGCAAAAGTGGCATTGGTCACCCAACTGCTATCTTGATCGACCAGCTCAAAATCTTCAATCGTATGATAAATAGTATCATTTTCTTCAAAAATATTATTTCCATAAAAAGGAAGCGGAGCCTTGGATTGTGGAGCAGAGCAACTAACGATGGTAATTGCAAAGGCAATAAGTAGAAAATCCGTGCGAATCATTTTTGTCTGATCTTTTTGTAAATCTTGATGGCGATCATCAAGACAATCGCAAAACTAACAAGACCAAGAGTCCCCCATATCCAGTTGATTTCATTTTTTAACACAATTAGAAAAACAATGGCAAAAAGCAGCAGTGTTGCCACTTCATTGAAAATTCTAAGTTGCATTGAAGTGAACCCTGCGATTCCGCCTTGCAGTTGACTAAATATTTTTTGACAATAGAGATGGTAGATAAAAAGAGCGAGGACAAAACCCAGTTTTATGTGCATAAAAGGTTGTTGGAGCCAATTGGGTTGAAGTACAATTAGCGATGTGCCTAAGATCAAAGTTAGGATAGCTGAAGGCCACGTGATGATGTACCAGAGCTTTCTAGACATCATTGCGAGTTGGGTACTCAAAATGGATCGCTTGGGCTCTTCCTCATCTAAAGCTTCTGTCTGGTAGATAAATAATCGAACTATATAGAAAAGCCCTGCAAACCACGTAATTACGAAAATGAGGTGAAGTGACTTAACATATAAATATTCCATTTATTGGACTTTTTTTATTGAACTTGTTGTTATTAAACAATGTTGGCAAATTTGATGTTGAAATAGTACTAAATCCAAACGTAAACCCTAATTACGAACATGAGCGAACCGTCAAATATCTGGTATTTCGAAGATACTGACCTATTCGAAGTACTATGTCCCAAGAAAACTCCCTTCCTTGAGGAGAAGCATCCTCCGGGTACTTACGGAAAGGATGAATTTGTTTATTTCAAAGATCAGTCATCGGAGAACGTTTACATGGTTTCATCTGGTAGAGTGAAGATCGGCTCCTATGCAAGTGATGGAAAAGAGATTGTGAAAGCGATTTTGACCAGAGGTGAGGTTTTTGGTGAAATGGCATTGGCAGGTGAAGAAAAGCGCGAAGATTTTGCGCAGGCAATGGACAACGGAACGCATGTTTGCGCCATGACCATTGATGACCTAAAGGACTTGATGAAGGAGAATAAGGAGTTAAGTTTCAAGATATTGAAGATCGTTGGGTTCAGGCTGAGAAAAATGGAGCGTAAGCTCGAGTCTTTGGTTTTTAAAGATGCCAGAACAAGAATTGTTGACTTTCTTCGAGAAATGGCCCTTGAAAAAGGACAGAAAGTTGGATTCGAAATGATGATCAAAAATCACCTTACACATAAGGACATTGCCAGCTTAACTGGAACTTCCCGTCAGACTGTGACGACTGTGATGAACGAATTGAGAGAAAGCAATCTCATAAACTTCGATCGAAGAAGAATCCTGATACGTGATATGGAGCGGCTCGCGTAGAGCGACTCGCGTAGAGCGGCTTCAGTTGAGTGGTCTCAGGGGAAACTTCTCTTGAAGCCTTGATACCTACGCTAAAAGAAGTTGAAGTGGAAACGTGGGGAGTTGCCGATGTCCCCTTGAGGGGACAACAGGGGTGTTATCTGTCACGTAAACACTCTTCTAACCTCACTCAAGGGAGGAATCGATCGGTTATCCGGTGTCAACCTTACTTTTTTAGAGATTCGACTTCAGTAGAATCATTTCTACCTTATATATTTCTACCTTATATAGCGAATTCCGAGGTTCCAGACCTGTCCTGCACCAACTTCAAATCCTTCGAGACCTCTGCCAGAGACGAAATTCCCATAGCTAATTTCAAAACCAAGATTGGAAGTCACCTGATACTTGGCCCCAGCACCGAGCTGTAAATACCACTGTAGCAGCCCGAATTTAGCATTTGGATTAGTCTCCTTTAAAGCTGAATTTCCGTATCTGCCAGCATACTGACCAGAAAGGAATAGATTAAGTTTCCCGTTTGGGAAATAGTTGAAAAATAACGAAGAAGGCAAGTCCACGAAGTTTGGTAAGAAAAAGTGGTCTTGCTTGTTTCTTCTCATATAATAGTTGATGTCAAATTCATAAAACAACCTTAGTGTCCTGGTTAATTTGAAATCATAAAAGAATTGCGTGCGCCAGAGATATCTGTTTAGAGCGAGGAATGTACCTCTTCCGCTTACACCTTCAAGATCCTTAGCCACTGGAATCAAAAGCCCTGTTTGCACAGAGTAGAATGAAAATTTCTTGATTGGTTGGAATTTGATCCTTGCTCCAACAGCAGCTACAGCAAAATCACCAGCTGATTTATCGGAACTAAATAATTGGAAATGATTACTTCCACTTGCTAAACCACCAGCTCCAGCACTCAAGACAAGATCGAGTCCAGCATTTACTTTGGCATTTTTGGAAACACCGTAAGTCCATTGGATTGTAGATGTGAGAATACTAGCACGGCCACCAAACGAAACTTCATCACCCTGTCTGTCTCTGGTTTTTGTCTGCGAGTACAGATTGTTGAAGACATTGATCTCATATTGACCTTTTGCAAACAATTGAGAAGGAGTGAATTGCAGGAGGTTTGAGGTAGAAGTTGTTACAACTTCCTTTTCAGGCGTTCCAGAATCATTTAATGTCCAATCGTAAGAGTAGTAGCTTATTTTAGATTCCGGTCTGATATTTTGTACTCGATATCTATTTATGAAGGGAAGAACACTTCCTCGATTCTGTAGAAACTCTTTTCGATACCATTCGAAGATTTGAGAAAGCTTGACAGTTCTGGCTTGATCATCCACTTGGATAAAATTCTCATCATTTAAAGCTAGCCTGGTCTGCTCGTCTAGTTGTTCATCGAGCTTTTCAGGGCGATAGGCTCGACTGATAATTTGTGGACAACCTTTAGCTCCGCATACTAACGCAAAGTGAAGACGAGGATCGTTGGTCTGCTTCAATAAAATTTCTTTTTCCAGATCGTTCAGACTTAAATTTTGCCCTGCAATTGTTATTCTTTTTGTATCAAAAAAGGCTGTGATCCGCTGCGGAGAGCCTACAGGGTATTCTTCAACGATACCTTTTATAACCGCAAGATTGTAGCTATTGATCAAGAGCGCTTTATCGTTGTCACTGTTGACCTCAAGTGTGCCATTTGACTCCACGTAGGCTAACAGGGCATCCATTTGCTGCGGGTTTTGCTTAACCTCTTGATAGAGAACCCCTTTTCCTTTTATGTATCTGGAGAAGAATTGATCAGCATCATCAAAGAAGTTTCCCTGACCGAATGCACTGGTGCAAATCGCAATCAGTCCTACAAGGATTAATCCCGTCTTTTTCATAAAAAAATAAAATTTTGCTTAGTTGCTCTGGTAACTTCCTGCGATGTCAAAAACACCGAAGACAGTACTTGTGTACATGCTGGTAAGTGTTACTAGGCCAGTTTCCAGGGTTACGATTTTCGCTGAGGTTTCTGAACCGATATTCGGATCAATAATCAGGAGGCCTTCGCTAAAGTCAATTACCCAGTTCCCTGTTTTCTCACGTACATCCTCACCGCCACATAAATTTCCACCTCCATTGTAAGAATAGGTGCCATCAGAATTTAGCGTTATCGTATCGTCTAGCCGGCAATTCAGGAAATTGTCGAAACCTTCGATGGTAAACTCTTTAGCAGTCCAAACCTTTGAAGAGTTGTTGTGCAACATTTGAAGAAAGGATGCTTCGTCGTCAGGGATACTTCCAGAACCTAAATCAACCTGACTTGAGTTGTTTCCTGGATTTGTAAGATCTTCATTATCTAAGTCCACAATGCTGCACGCAGCAGCTACCGTAAGAATGGTTAAGAAAATACCTGATTTGACTAAAAAATTTGCCATGACTATTACTTTTAATACAATTATTTCTGCTTTACCTCGAAATGCGTTTTCAGATTTCGATAGGTAAATAAACGATTCAAATGTTGCAGAACTATCACAGAGTTATTGCATTTTGGTTACGTCTGGATATACTTCAAATGTATGACCTATAGATGGTTATAGGACAGATGTCCGAAGCATTTGATCTCTAATAGATCTGGATTGTAACCCAAGCGACCTTAGTTGGCCTCAGTCAGATTGACGTACTAGAGATCAGGCTCGCCTGACCCTTCTATTTGCTCACCTTCGGTTTCCCATTCTACACCAGCATCTTTGAGATCTTGAAGTGTATCAATGTCATTGAGCTCTTCAAGCTGATGAACAGAAAGTTCCAACTCCTCAGCTTCGGCAAGTAGCTCTTGCAAAACCTTGTCAGTGCTATATTCTTTGCCTTGGAAAAGCTGAGGAAGATGCTCTTTCATGCCAAGTAGATAGTAGCCACCATCACTTGCCGGGCCGACTACAACGTCAAAGTCTTCGAGGGACTTGAAGGCATTTGCAATGGTTTCTGGTGTCAAGTCAAAGCAATCACTCCCTATGAGAACTACCTTGTTGTAGGAATCGAAGGCCTCATCAAAAGCGTTCAACATCTTTTCTCCAAGATCATTTCCCTTCTGTACTTTCAGCGAATACTTCTCTGTATCCCAGATATCTTCAATCTCCACGTACTCGGAATAGTAGATCGTTTTGTCCGTAGTGATTTTATCAGCTACCTCGTTGGTTTGTTCAATAAGCTGCTTGTAGATGTCAAGTGCTGCGTCAATTCCGATATCTTTTGCCAGTCTCGTCTTTACCATACCTGGAATCAGGTTTTTGACGAAAATCATTAATAAACTATCAGTCATATACTTTTACTCCTTTGTACAACCATTGTGACCAGGATTTGTTGTACGTATGAACACTATCAGTTGGTTGCTGATTTTTGTTCAATACTTCCTTGTCTTGATTTTTCCAGTCAAAAATACCTCCATACAGGTTTTTCACATTCGTAAATCCCATTTTTTGCATTTTTTCTCCGATTCGTTCGCTCCGATATCCAACTGAGCAGTAAACGATCACCTCAGCATCCTTTTCAAGATTCTTAACATCCGACTTTGAGAAACTGTTGTAGTCTATCATCGTGGCTCCGGGGATATGGCTAATATCAAACTCTTCCGGCGATCTTGTATCCAGGATGATAGTGTTTGTTTTACCTGACAACTCTGAAGTGGTGATTAGCGGGACGGTTCCTTTGTATAAAGAATTCATCTTTTCATCAAAGGTCTTCTGGCCACACGAGGGGAAAACGGAGGCGAGAAGTAGGGCAAATGGGGGAAGGTATTTTTTCATTTGTATAGAGCAAGCAATCGATCAAAGTCTTTTGGATTCTGTCTGGAATCCCAGATAGTTAATACATAGATACTGGAATCTGATATTTTGTATATGATTAAATATTTAGAAACTACTTTAACTCTCACATGCTTGATCTGTGTAGGAGTTCCCAGCTGTGGAAATCTTGCAAGCAGATGTAAACTTTTATCGAATAGTCTATCTAGAGTTTTACTGTAACCTGAAGAGTCTGTCTTTTGGTTCCAGTATTCAAAAATTTCAATTTTCTGTGTATGAGCAAGTCGTGTCCATATTACCTGTCGAACCATTCTTTGGTTTCTTTTTTTGCTGCTGCTTCATCAAGAACCTCACCGTATTTGATTTGATCCTCTGCCACTTGAAGAGATCTCAATTGTTGTTTAGAGAGTTCGTAAGTCTTCTCTTCAGCTGAAATCTCCAGCACTTTTCCAATTTCTTTTAGCAAAACACTGTCGTTTGTCTTGGCTATTCTCTCAATTAATTTCAATTTTTCCTCTGCGCTCATGGTCTAAATTTAACGAGATTTTTCTCTTTTAGCTCTAAAATTAGAACGATCAACACAACCGAGTATTCTAAAAACACCATCCAAATCGGCAGATCAAACCCTGCTGTAGAATAACCCAGATATGTGACAAAAATCATCAACGACCAAACGATTGGGAAATAGTAACCAGACAAAAGACCAAAGGCAATTAAGGGGATCATGTACCAGGGATGTACTGTTGTGGCAAAAAGCAGATAGACGAACAAGATGAACAAAAACGTTTTTGGTAGAGCCCATTTTTTTATCGCAGCTAAAATTGATATTCCTAAAATTGAAATGACGGACATTACAGACAGGAGTGGGCCGATCTCAGCAATCTTATTGTAGCCGTACAGCCAAAATCCAATTTCTCTAGCAATGAAGTAAATGCTTGCGTTGAATTCAAATTTCTGAAAATACAAATTGAGGCTGCTTTGCATTCCTGCAATGAATGAGGCATTGAACATTGGAAGAAGACTTACGATTGCAATGATTCCGGCGATTATAGAAATATGCCATTTCTTGTTCTTTAGCCCAATCAGAAAGACAGCGGGTAGATAGATCAGTGGGAGAAGTTTTGTTCCAACGGCCAAGCCAAGAGCGCTCCCCGAAAGGACTTTCTTCGATTTTTGAAACCAATAAATCCCAGCCATTAAGAAGAACAGTACAAGTCCCTCAAAATGACCATTTCCGACAAACTCAAGTATGAGGAGTGGATTAAGAAAAAGCCAGAATGCAAAATGACCAGGCCTGTTATTCTGCTTAAGGAGTTGCGCGATCATCCAAAGCGATCCAATGTCAGCGGCTAAAAGCAGTACACGAATGACGTTGGCTGAAACCAGCCAACTACCATTTCCGATCGTTGTGCTGAGCCAGAAAATGAACTGGTTGATGGGAGGATAAATAGTGAAGTACTCGGGAGAGTTAAGTTTATCGTACAGTGCCTGACTGATACCAGGGACATTTTGATTTAGGTAATACACTGGCAACTGATCGAATGGATGAATTCCGTTTGACAGCAGGGTACCGTCCCATATAAACCGATAGATATCATCTGAAAGTGAAGGCATACTGAAAAAAAGAGATAGCCTTACAAGTATTCCAACACCTAAAAGAATTCGGAAAGACTGTTTCTCTTGTACAATAAAGAAGTAGCTAACGAATGCACTGATGTAGGCTATTAGCAAACTCCATGATTGCTCCCTCTCAATGAGATTTCCGATAGAAAGAATAGCAAGGAAGAAAATGAATGTGAACGTGTAAAATCCGAAAGGATTGTCCCTACGCATGTCGGATTGGTTTCACCGAAAGCAGGAACACATAAGTAAATCCTATGGCCAACATTAAGTGAAATAAGAGCAGACCATAATCTTCCAGTTTGAATCCTGAAAATATTCCGTAGATGAAGTAGACAGCCAAAATCCCTTCCATAATCGTGACAGGAGTAAGGACTTTGCTCAAATAAATGTTTCCCTTCCAGCTATCTCCTTTTTTCTTAACATTGAATTTTGGTGTCCTTACAAAGGGAGTTTTGATTCCCAGATATCCTTCGACTACCGCTATTGAGTTATGTAGAGCCATGCCCATAGAGAAGGCAAGGAAAATCGGAAAATTGAGCATGAAGTACTTAAATGTGTACTCAGGGTGAGTGGCTTTCGCAGATACCCAATAGAAGAATCCCATCGCCAAAAAACCAATCAGGAAGATGCTTCCGAAATCGAAGATCAGTCCTAGGTTTGGGTTGTACTCCTTTATGTAGAGCATTGGTATTGACAGAACAGCCGCAATCAAAAGAAGGAGGAAAACGGAGCTATTGAGCAAATGAAATACGGCTCGCGTTTTATGAACTACTGGTATATCTGAAGTAAGAACTTTTCTTAAAGTCTTCCGTGCTGTTTCTGCAGCTCCTTTGTTCCATCTGTATTGTTGTGACTTAACCGCGGGAATCAGAACTGGCAATTCAGCAGGAGATTCTACTTCTTCACGATAAACAAATTTCCACCCGTTCAATTGTGCTCTGTAGCTAAGATCAAGATCCTCTGTGAGTGTATCATGCTGCCATCCGCCAGCACTTTCAATACATTCTTTACGCCAAACACCTGCGGTACCATTGAAATTAATAAAGCTTCCTGCATGCTCCCTCCCTTTCTGCTCAACCGTAAAATGCGCGTTCAGCCAAAACGCTTGAATTTTTGTCAGAGCACCATAATCGGTATTTAGGTGAGTCCATCTGGTTTGAACCATCCCAACTTTCTCATTTCTAAAACGAGGGAGGGTTTTAAGTAGAAAGTCTGGTTTCGGAACGAAATCAGCGTCGAAGATGGCCATGAACTCGCCTTTCGCTTTGAGCATTCCATACTGCAATGCACCAGCCTTAAATCCTACTCTTTCGGGACGTCTAACATGCTCTATATCTATTCCAAGCTTTTTATAGTGAGCTACTTTTTTTGCAACCAGATCAAGTGTTTCGTCATTGGAATCGTCAAGTACCTGAATTTCCAATTTGTCACTTGGGTAATCAATAGCAGCAACGGAGTCAATCAATCGATCAACGACATATTTTTCGTTGAATATCGGAAGCTGGATGGTAACGATCGGATATTCCGACAACTCAACAAGTTCATCTTCACAGATTTTTTTGGCTTTCAAATAATGCCATGCAAGGTTGAATTGACCCAAACTAAATAGGCAAATGATCAACAGTGTGAGTCCGTATACGCTAATTATTAACCACTCCACTATTTATAGATATTTGAAAATCGTATATATGATTTTATAAC
>JBDWQX010000078.1:0-6248 GCA_039986395.1 Cyclobacteriaceae bacterium | reverse complement strand
CTCATTCAGGGTTTTTGCTACCTTTTGCTCTATTGGATTCAACTACCGCAAGCGAGGCATTTTGGTGGTACGCAGTTGTATATGCAGTGATGAATGTCAGTATTTTCTTCCTACTTGACGAGTACGAAAGACGTGGCGTGTTCGATTTGAAAGATTACACGGGGTTAGGAAGTAGTAATGTTATTTCAGGCGTTGTAATATCAATTGTGTTGGTATCGCTAATAGGACTGCCGCCGCTCGCAGGTTTTACAGCTAAGTTTTTCATGTTTGGATCTCTTTGGGAGTCTTTTGAATTAAGTGATGAAATGCTGTACATGGTTTACTTATCGGTGGCTGTTTTTGCTACTGTGATTTCATTGTTTTTCTACTTGAGAATTCCCTATCAAATGTTTCTTGTAAAGGCGAAGACACCCTTATCATTTGAATTCTCCCTTTCAACGAAAATTATCGCAACTCTTTTTTCTATTGTCCTGTTATTGTTGTTCTTTGTACCACAGATATTAACAGTAATGCAACAATTACTTACTAGCCACATCGCCCATGAGTGACGCCATCAAGCACGAATGTGGCATAGCGCATCTCAGACTGAGAAAACCTCTTCAATATTACATTGACAAATACGGCTCGCCAGCTTACGCGGCAAAGAAAATGTACCTGCTTATGCAAAAGCAGCACAATCGTGGACAGGATGGTGTAGGTATTGCCAGTATCAAGATTGATCTTCCTCCTGGGAACAGATACATCAGTAGATATCGCTCGATTAGTAACAAACCTCTTGAGGAAATCTTCGGAAAGATTAGCAAGAAATACGAAAAAGCAAAGAAGGATAAGAAGGGAGATCATACTGATGCGGAATGGCTGAAAGTCAATTATGCATTTACTGGCGAATCATGGTTAGGCCATCTTAGGTATGGAACACATGGGAAAAATAGCGTTGAGAATTGTCATCCATTTTTGAGGCAAAATAACTGGAGAAGTCGAAACCTGGTGATGGCTGGTAACTTCAACATGACGAATGTTGAGGAACTTTTCAATATTCTCGTCGGACTTGGCCAATTTCCCAAAGCCAAGGTGGACACGGTGACCGTGATGGAGAAAATAGGCCATTTTCTGGATGAAGAGAATCAACGAATTTTTGAAAAATATAGAGATACACTTTCGAAAGAAGAGATAACCGATAAGATTGAGGAGGAAATTGATTTGCAAAAGGTGCTCGAAAGATCATGTAAGGATTTTGATGGCGGCTATGCGATGGCTGGAATTATAGGATTCGGCGCTTCTTTCGTGGCACGAGATCCTGCTGGAATAAGACCAGCTTACTACTATCACGATGATGAAATAATTGTTGTTACTTCTGAGAAACCAGCAATAAAAACCGCATTCGGCTGTGAATATTCAGAGATCAAGGAGATCCAACCAGGTCATGCATTGATCATTGACAAACATGGAAATTTTGAGGAATCACAATTCATTGAGCCGGTAGAAAAGAGATCCTGCAGTTTTGAACGAATCTACTTTTCCAGGGGAACTGATCCAGACATTTATAACGAAAGAAGAAAACTTGGCGAGCTACTCGTTCCTCAGGTGTTGAGGTCGATCAATTCTGACTTAAAGAATACCGTATTCTCGTACATACCTAATACTGCCGAAACATCATTTCTGGGAATGATGCGAGGAGTGGAGGATTATTTGACGGCCAAACGGAAAGAAGTGATTCTTGAGGGAAAGCCATCTGCTGACTCAATTGAGGATATGCTTAGCTTCCAACCCAGAGTTGAGAAACTTGTACTAAAAGATGCAAAACTCAGAACTTTTATTACCGATGATAATCAGAGAGATGAGCTTGTATCCCATGTGTATGATACCACGTATGAAGTAATCCAAAAGGATACAGATACACTTGTTGTGATCGACGATAGTATCGTGCGAGGCACGACCTTGGAGAAAAGTATTATCACACTCTTAGATCGCCTGCAGCCAAAGAAAATAGTGATAGCTTCTTCTGCTCCACAAATTCGGTTTCCTGACTGCTATGGTATAGATATGAGCAAAATGAAGGAATTCTTGGCCTTCAGAGCGGTGCTTGCATTATTGAAAGATCACGGCAAAGAAGAATTGCTGGATGAGGTTTTTGATAAATGCCTTGCAGATCAATCTGAGAAGAATCCGAAGAATTATGTAAATGAACTGTACGAACCATTTACTTACGACGAAGTGTCAGAGAAGATCTCCGAGATTGTAAAGCCCAAAGGAATTAAGGCTGAAGTGGAGGTGGTATATCAAACGGTGGAAAACTTGCATAAAGCTTGTCCAAATCATTCAGGTGATTGGTATTTTACCGGTAACTATCCAACACCTGGCGGAAATCGGGTAGTTAACCGAGCCTTTATCAACTACATGAAGGGAGTTGAGGTCAGGGCCTACTAAAAAAGTATTGCTTACACCGAAAAACTTTCCCCACATCCACAAGTTCGGGATGCATTGGGATTGACGAATTGGAACCCTTTGCCATTAAGGCCTCCAGAGAAATCAAGGGTAGTTCCCAGCAAGTAGAGAAGGCTTTTTTTGTCTACGAGTATCCTTACACCTTTATCCTCAAAGACCTCGTCTGAATCATTCACTTCGGGGTCGAATGTTAGATCATACATTAATCCAGAACACCCGCCGCCTTTTACAGAGACTCGAATATTATTTTGTTCGGTCGATTTGCCCTCTGCGGAAAGCAGTGTGCTAATTTCTTCCTTTGCTTGATCAGTTACAAGTATCATTAGGCTACTGGGTTTAAAACAATGCTAAAAAGAGTCAAATTGTTCATGTCTCGTCCATAATACAATTTGTCCATCGCATCGTACATATTCTTAGCGCGAAAATAGGATGTTTGAAGTTCATTCATCCCTTTCATCATCCACTGGATAGTAAACGAACTCTCCTTGTCTTTGTGTGTTCGTACATAATCCAACATCTTGTGAAGAACATCGGTCTTATCGAAACCATTGATTGTCTTGAACAAAAAGGATTGATTGTGTCGAGGATTGATTGTGATAAGGTCCAGTTTGGTTTTTCCGTCGACTCCAGAATACTCAAACATGAGTTCATCGGTCCGTAAACCAAGGAAATTCATGATTTCGTTTTGAATCTTAGCAGATTCTACGTGAATATCTGTTCTTATCTCCATTTTCAATTATATAATGCCAACAACTTTTTCGGTGCAATGAAAGTTCCGCATTTTTGCAAAATTACTAAGTGTAGAAGATAATGTGGAAAAATGTAGAACATATCGGGATTGCTGTAAAGGATCTATCCGCCGTTAATGAAGTGTACACAAAGCTTTTTGGTGAACCTCCATACAAGTTTGAAACAGTGGAATCGGAACAAGTAGATACTTCTTTTTTCAAAGTAGGCGGAACAAAAATTGAATTCTTATCAGCTTCCAATTCAGACAGTGCCATTGCAAAATTTATTGAGAAAAGAGGAGAGGGAATTCATCACATCGCCTTTGAGGTAGAAGACATTCATCATGAGTTGGAAAGATTGCAAGCGGAAGGTTTTCAATTCACAAAACCAGAGGTCTTCAAGGGAGCGGACAATAAACTGGTTTGTTTTGTACATCCTAAGTCAGCCAATGGGGTTTTGGTGGAATTGTGTCAGGAAATAAGGAATTAGTTGAAAGTTGTCGGTAAACAGTGGGTGTCTAGAAAGACAATTCAGGACTTACCAACATGGAAGCAGAAAATAAAATGAGCGAAGAAAAAAGAACGGAAATAGGAGAACTCGGAGAGTTTGGATTGATAGAAAAGTTATCAGAGGGATTTGAGCCCACTAATAAGGAAACGGTAAAGGGAATTGGGGACGACGCTGCAGTCATCGACTCGGGGGAAAAATACACCTTGATTTCTACTGACATGTTGCTAGAAGGAGTCCACTTCGATCTGGCATATATGCCTCTGCAACATTTAGGTTACAAGGCAGTTGCGGTGAACGTTTCTGATATCGCGGCAATGAATGGAGTGCCAAAGCAAGTGACTGTGAGTCTAGGACTAAGCAATCGATTTTCTGTCGAGGCAGTGGAACTTATTTACGAGGGAGTAAAGAATGCATGTACGGAATACGAAGTAGACCTGGTAGGCGGTGACACGACTTCTTCTGGAGCTGGTCTTGTTATATCCGTTTCTATACTCGGCGAAGTTGTAAAGGAGCGAGTCGTCTACAGAAGTCAGGCGATGGAAAATGATATTGTATGCGTGACGGGAGATCTTGGAGCTGCCTACATTGGTCTGCAAGTAATGGAGCGGGAAAAGCAGGAATACCTGGCGAATCCTGATATGCAGCCTAAACTTGATACGTATGATTATATCGTTGGTCGACAGCTGAAGCCAAAGGCACGAATGGATATTATCCATGAATTTTCTGAACTCAATGTTGTTCCGTCTGCTATGATCGATGTTTCAGATGGTCTGGCCTCAGATATTTTTCATATCTGTAAGCAATCCGGACTCGGAGTTGCGATCTATGAAGACAAACTGCCGATTGATAAACAAGCGTACGAAACGGCTGCAGAATTTAGTATTGATCCGAATGCGTGTGCGCTAAATGGTGGCGAAGATTATGAGTTGCTTTTTACGATTGGTCAGGATGATTTCGAGAAAATTAAGAACCATGCTGACATTCACACAATTGGCTACATGCAAGCCAAAGCAAAGGGTAGAACGTTCGTTACCCGTAGCAACAATGTGGTGGAGTTAACAGCTCAGGGCTGGAAGCATTTTTAGTCTGTATAGACTTAGTATACTGGAGAATTTTTAACAAATCGTTGGCACAGCTCCTTGGTTCCTACATAGAGCAACTGCTTTTCTCTATACACTTGATAGTGATTTTCAGATTTGTTGAACTTTATCTCAAAGTCTGATTTTTTCCCGAAGGGATTTTTAAAAAGATTCATGTAAAAGTGGCTATGGTAAATATTTATAACAATCCAGTGAATTTATATAATATTTTCGATAAATAGCATGAAACAAAGGATTAATTGTAATATTTCGAGTGGAATTAGAAGGAGAGCTGGAAATTCTCCAAATATTTTTCACATTGCTCCTTTTCACCTACGTACATAATCGTCATGCCTTTAAAGACTTGCCACTGGTCTGATGCCTTACTAAACTTTAATTTGAGACTTGATTTTTGACCAGAACCGAAGAGTGTTGACAGTAAATTCATTGTAGTAATTGGTTGATTTATATATTGAAAGTAGTGTGTAAATCAGCCGAATGAAAATTACTTCGATGAAGCCAGAATAAGCGTTGGTAAACCCCTAAAAACTGTGGTTTACCACATTCATGAATAGATGTATTTAGTGCCTTTTTGAGTGCTTTTCTACTTAGAAAGATATCACACCTAGGTATTCGAGTGCTGTTCCGCATGATCTTGAATACTGATAGAACCCATCATTTCCGACAACCATTAAGATGTTTGGCAATGCAATTACGTCAAACGCATGCATTCCAGATTTTGTGGAAACCTGAGTGATTTGAGTCGGGTCGCTTACGTCCACATTAAAGGATTTAAGACCAGAAGCACCCTCGCAGATGTAAAGACAGTTATCAAAGATGGCTAACCCATGCGGATTGTCCATTTGGTAGCTTTTTTCCAAAAATGGAGTTTCAGGATCTGAGACATTTACTATGTCAAGCTGATTTGTAAATCCTTGACAGGTGGTGCCAGACCGAAGCGTCACGTACGCATAGTCGCCTTTGACTACTACTGGGTCACAGCTGGTTACGTGCTCATATTTGGAAAGAAACGTTGGAGCAGCAGGATTGGCATTGTCATAAATGTACATTCCATCAAAGGAGCCAAAAAACAGCTTGTCCTCGTAGGGATAGATCGTCTCTACCTGCCACCCGATGTGGATGTCGCTGACTTTCTCTGGTGTGGTTCCTGAGATGTCAAAAAGATGAAGGTCGCTGTAATCAATATTGTACAAGTAATCTCCCACTGTGACAAATCGGGCCATGGAACCAGAACTACCGGCTGATGGCGAACCACCTTCATTAAATGAAGAAAGACTCGCCTGCTGAGCTACATCATAGTAGCAAATAGTAGGTTGCACATCATCACAGACCTCATTCTCATATGTCACTGGCGTAGATTCGTATCCCGTGATGATACCAAATGTTTCATCAACATAGATTCCGGCATGACTCAAGTTTTGATAGACATTCTTCACGCGCTCATTCAGGCTTGGAGATGTGGGA
>JBDWQX010000077.1:0-6463 GCA_039986395.1 Cyclobacteriaceae bacterium | reverse complement strand
CGATCCGAGACCTCATTGAACTTTAAGATTACAAGTGCAATGACGGGAGAGAATGTAGAAATCGCATTCAAACACCTTGCAGAAAACATGCTATGAACCTACGGGATTTAAAATTTGCGGAATTTGACACACGTGCACAGGCAGTGATGTTTGACACCAGCGGGGTAGTTCGAGAATCCGACAACTCATTATTTGAGTTTAAAATAGGTAGCTCCAATATCTTCCAAGATATTGATATTTTCCAGGGTATGGAGAGTATCACCTCTGACATTGATCAAGCAAAAGAATTGAAGTTCAACTGCGTGTCTCTATCAATAATGGGCTACGAATCTCACTTCGACTTCATAATGAGGCCAGTTGAAGGTGAGAAACTATACTACTTGCTCATATATGATTTTGCTGAACAATATCAGCGGGTACTCGAGCTACAACAAGAACGAAATGTAAGAGATATTGAGTCTAAAAAATTAGAAAGAGAGAACAAACGAATACTCGAAGAAAATGAGGTCATCAATCGGCTGTATGATCAAATGTCACAATCAGGATCCTCGGAATATGTCCTATTGAAATCTGACAACCTTCTTGTTAATATCGACCTCAATACGGTCGATTACTTCGAGGCCTATGGTGACTACATAAAGGTACATACGGAGGCTAAGATGTACATTATTCACAATAGAATGAAGAACATTGAGACCCAACTACCACAGGGCATGTTCGTCAGGATTCATCGTTCTTTCATTGTTCAGATTAACAAAATCAGAAATATTGAACAGATGAGTCTTGATGTTTCGGAAAAAATTTTACCAATCGGAAAGCAGTATAAAGCGGATCTCTTGAATCAGATGAATCAGCTGTGATCGTAGAAATCGATATATTTAAATAACAACCAATTGCCAATCATGGGGAATCCAAAAGATAAACTGAACGACACTGACACTACTGAGCAGCCTGTGTCGGCTCACGAGCAAGATAAACTTGACGCTGTCAGAGACCTTCTATTTGGTCAAAACGTCAAAGAGTATCGCGACGAAATCAAAGAGCTAAAAGAGCACGTCAAACAAAATAGATCAGAGATAGATAAGTCTATTGAAGGCACTAATGTAGAGGTTCTAAAAAAGCTGGATCATTTAACTAAGCAGTTCGAGCAGCGAAGCACTCAGATGGAAGAAAAACTTCAGGTTCTTCTAAAGTCAAAGATTGACAAATCAAATTTAGCTAGCCTACTCAAAGACGTTGCAGCTCAATTGGAGTCTGACTAATCAATGAGCTCCCAAGGAGAATTATCTACGCTAAAAGACCTTCTCTTTGAAGAGGAGAAGAAAAAATACGTTGAGTTGAACCAGCAACTCAAGGAAGTAAATGAGCGCATAGATGATTCTTTGAACAACAGAACTGTTCCAGATGAAGAAATAGATCAAATTATCGGAAAGATGGTGCAAGTAATGCCGGAAAAACTTGGCCCAACAATCACCGAAACACTAAAGATTCAAATCCGCGAATCAAAAGATGATGTTGTTCAGGCCCTCTTTCCAATCATTGGCCAGATGATCAAAAAGTACGTTGCGCAGGAACTATCAGTACTTTCTGAAAAAATAGATCGACAGCTCGAGAACATTTTTTCCTTTGACCATCTTGTTTTACGAATCAAAGCAATTTTCACTGGAAAAAGCTACGGGGAACTCATTATTCAAAAAGCTGGTGAAGGGCAAATACAAGAGATCTTCATCATTGAAGAAAACTCAGGAATTTTGATGGCCAGCTATTCGAGAAATAATACAATGGACAAAGACATGATTGCAGGGATGCTCACAGCCATAAAATCGTTCGTCAAGGATTCTTTCACCGGAAAGGATCAGGAACTAGAAACGATCAATTATGATGCCTTCTCTGTTTACGTTCAAAATTTCAAAAAATTCTATGTTGCCGTAGCGATTTCAGGTGTCATCACCGCAGAATTTAAGATGAAATTGGACGATACGATTCTAAAATTCATCAAAGATATTTCGGCTAAACTCACCGATCTGGATGAGAAAAAACTCGCTCAAAAAATTGAACATCACTTTCAGAAAATTTAAAAGACGATGAAAAAGATAGCATTCATTATCCTAATGGTAACTCTTCCTTTAATTGCCTTTTTTCAATACAAGAAGTACACTCGATTTAACCCACCCGCTAGTTTCGAGTACATGATCAGTGAGGCTATCGATGCTAACTATCATGATCCTGAGCTTGTCACAGAATACTTCTCGAAGGCGATCGAAATTGGATCTTTTGCCAGAACAAAGTGGCGTAGCGAATCCATTGACGTAAGGTTCCCTGATCAGAGCTCAGCTATTGAAATGAATGCAGCCAGGTACTACAATCAATTACTGACTCGTACCAAAGAATTAGAAGCGATACTCAGTAACTCGAGAGTTTTGAAGGATAAAAATTTTTCCGATTCTGAAATAAAATTCATAGAGTCAGGCTTCCCAAGGTATCTGATCGAAGCAAAAATTGATAGAAATTCAATGGTTCAATTAGCAATTGGAAGCAACAGCCGGTTTGTATGGAAACTTCAAGAAAGGCTCATTTCAAAGGGGTATCCTCATACGTTAGATGGCCTTTTTGGAAATGCCACTCAAACAGCACTCATCACGTATCAAAACGATCAGGGGATTTTCCCTTCGGGGGCAATGAATGACGAAGTATTCGATTTACTATTTCTTGAGTAGGGTACTTTTTACCGCCTTCGCTTAAAAGTCTTTTACCTAGCATTTGGGTCAGTTCACCTAAAATCCATATTATTCTTTCTTGATCAATATTCATTTGTATCAAAAAGAAGAATATGACAACCATCGCTGTTTCTCCAACTCCACGTACACCTGCCATCTACTGCAATCTCACAAGAGGTGTTCTCGATATCAAGGGAAGGTCTAGTCCGGAAAACACACCCGCCTTTTATAGCCCCATCAAGGAAGCAATCACCTCTGATGCTACCCTGGAAAAACTAAACGTCCGGATCTTACTTGAGTACTTCAATACTAGCTCTTCCAAATGTCTCTATGACATCTTCAAGGCACTTAGATTAAAGCAAAGGAACGGTACAGAAATTAATGTCAAATGGTATTACGAAGAGTACGATGAAGATATGCTAGAAGCTGGAGAAGACTATAGTGACATCCTAAACCTTCCTTTCACCTTCGTAGAGTATTGAAGTGATTTACAAAAACCCTATCTCCAGACAGGATCATTTCAAACAAAAAAACCAGTTCCCTTGGAACTGGTCAACTAACGATGGTTGTTAGTCTGCCTTAGTTTGTCTTAAAAATTCGTCTCTGGAAGTGCCGCCCGTTCTCATTTACTATTTGCAAAAGGTAGACACCTCCATCCAAGCCCTCTAGATCGATTTCGACTTTCGTATTTGACACAGATTGAAGTCCAAACGAAACCTCACTCCCATCTAAGGAGTACATGGTGATTTTGTCCGAACTTGGCAGAACATCCGTAAAGTCAACGAAAAACACCTTACTTGTTGGGTTTGGGTAGACAGCCGCTAGCACCTCTGATTTAGCGAAGCCCAATGGAATCTCGTTTAGATTTATTGTAACCTCTGTCACAATGATTCCACCATTCCCATCATTGGCTTCAATCATCAGAACAAATGAAGGAATTGTCTCAAAATTCAAGATATCTTGATCGCTCACTGTGATATCTCCTGACGTGGATGAAATCGCAAATGCGTCAGCCTCATTTCCCGAAGTGATAGCGTAGGTCAGCTGGTCTCCATCAGGATCAGTAGCATTGACTGTCCCCACCAAGGTTCCCACTTCGCTGTTTTCATTCAGATAAAAAATCAGAGATATATCAGGTGGGTCCTGAGCCATCAGCGTTGAGCTACTTAAAATCAACATGATGAAGGAAGTGTTCTGTAGAATTTGTCTTATCCTTTTCATTTGATCAATATGCTTTTTGTGACTAATTCTTCCTGATTTTGAATCTTCAAGAGATAAATACCAGGTGCAAGGTTTTCAAGATCTAACTCTAAAAACCCATTCGCCAAAGACTTGATTCGTGACTTTATCACCACCTGAATACCACCTACACTGAACAATTTAACATCCAGTTCCCTGGACGAATCCCCTGCCAGTCCAACAAACAATGTTCTATGGACAGGGTTTGGATAGATTTTCAGTTTTTCATTCAACCCGCCAATTCCTAATGGGTTTTCATCTGCAATGTCAATTAAATTTATCGCTACGGTCACTATGGAAACTCCACCATTTCCATCATTTGCTTCAACGAGAAGACTAAAAATAGGTGTCGTTTCAAAATCCAACGCTTCGGAGGTAATGACATTGATATCGCCAGTGGCGCTTCCTACTGAAAAAGCATTGTCAGTATTTCCAGATATGATAGAATAAGAAACTGGATCCATCTCAAGATCGGTGGCTACAATTGTTCCCACTCGCTTGCCAACATCACTGTTCTCGTCAAGGTAAAAATTGTATGTAAACTCAGGTAGCTGATTCACAATTGCGCCACTAATCGGAAAAGTGAAGAGACTCTCATCTACATCGTCGCTATCAATCGTAATCGTTGCATCGAATACCCCAATATCTATGCTTGAAAGTGTAGCAGTGAAAGTTTCAGTTGCTCCAGCAGCAATACTAACTATTGTGCTACTAATTGAATAAGCAGGATTGTCGGAGTCGATATTGCTAACAGTCAATGAACATGGACCTGTATTTTCGATGGCGATTGTTTGTATGATGTCATTTCCTCGGACCCCACTGCCGACATTTACTGCTGTAGCCTGCATATTTGCAATCGCGAGTCCAGAATTATCCAATCCCGAAAACAAGCCTATTTCAGGGGATAGCACCGTTACTATTTTGGTTTTAGTAGAGGCACATCCCAATCTGTCAACTGTAAGGGAAACTGAGTAAGTCCCTGGTATCATATAGGTAAAACCAGTGTCCCCCGCTGTGTTATCATCTTCCAAACCATCACCGTCAAAATCCCAACTGTAAACATCTCCTGGTTGCGTCAAAGTAGAAATGTCTGTAAAACTTACAGATGTCCCCGTACAAGAAAGCGTACCTACCATGAAGTCTGCCAAACCGCCATTGCATACGGTAAAAGGCAATGTCTCCGTCTTGCTCCAAAATTCATTCTCATCTTTCACCCTGACGATTAAATTATGAGGCCCTAAAGTTTCCGCTACAGTAGGAATATCAAATACAAAATCGATTTCATCCTGTGGACTAATCGTCTGACTAGTCGCAAGTCCAACGCCGGGGTCTGTGTCTAAAGCGTACTCATATAATACAATCTGCCGTGTCCGGTCTACAAAAAATGGCTTTCGCTCAGAAAGACTCCACTGTCCATTTTGATCTTGCGCCCTCACTACCATCAGGTGAAAGCCTTCAGTAAGAGATGCGGTAGGAATATTTTCAAGAAAATCCAGATCAGTCGAAGATGTAATGGGAACATCAACACCTGCACCGAAGCCTGGATCGGTATCAAGGTAGTACTCGATTTTGTTGATGTCGTTTTGAACAAGAGTCGAAGATTGGTTCACATAGAAGACTTTGCTCTCAGATAATCCCCACTGGTTGTTCATATCCTGAGCACGAACGGTCATTAAATGAAATCCTTCACTCAGCGATGTTGTCGGAACATTCTCTAGAAAATCTAACGTAGATGCTGCGGTGATCGGGACATCAACTCCTAGCCCCTGACCAGGATCGGAATCGATGAAGTACTCGATTTTGGTAATATCATTTTGGGTGAGCGTTGACGATTTATTGACGTAGAAGACTTGGCTCTCCGACAACCCCCACTGATCATTCGAATCCTGAGCACGAATGGTTACCAGATGAAATCCCTCACTGAGCGATGCTGTAGGAATATTCTCCAGGAAATCCAACGCTGATGCCGCAGTGACCGGAACATCAACTCCCAATCCACGACCAGGATCTGAGTCTATGAAGTATTCGATCTTTACTATGTCATTTTGTACCAAACTAGATGATTGATTCACATAGAAAACTTTACTCTCATAGTGACTCCAGGCGAGGTTTACATCTTGAGCCAGAATTGTTAGCACATGAAAGCCCTCTGATAATGTGCTTGTCGGAACATTGAAAGTAAAATCTTGATTTGGTGCAGCAGTCAATGGAACATCAATTCTAGAGCCAAGACCTGGGTCTGTGTCAACATAATATTCCATTCTGGTAATATTGGTTTGAGCTACAGAAACCATACTTGTGGTCAACAATGACAAGCATACCAAAGAAAATTTCAGTCTTTTTAAGGTGAAATATTTCATCAATTAGTTCCCTTTAGCTTTGATTTGGACTGGTAGATTGTCGCCTTTTACTACGATCGAAGGAAGTGTTACTGTCTGAATAGTAGGTATCAGTGTCCCTTCCAAAGTCATTGGTGAGCCTCCACCAAATACACCCATATCTGTTCC
>JBDWQX010000076.1:0-3959 GCA_039986395.1 Cyclobacteriaceae bacterium | reverse complement strand
TTAACAAAGTACTCTCATTATCAAATGATAATCAATACCCACTTTAGGGTATTTTCACTAGTGTGTGAAGGCTTTGAGTATCTCGATTATCCCAATAAACGGGAACTTTAGTTAAATTGAGTGGTAAGTAACGTGAGGTTGTGTGTTAAATGTTTACTACATTATAAATGTCAACAATACAAAGGGGAGCAGTAGAAAATTTAGATGAATATCAACCAATGGAGGAAATCAATAGAGTTATCTTAATTGGAAATGGGTTTGACATATCACATGGATTGAAAACCAAGTACGAGCATTTTATGCACTTTCTCTTATCTGACCTCATTTCTGAAGCAAGAAAAGTGTCACCTCAAAACTACTCTGATCAGCTTCTGATCGACCGTTTGGTGCTAACAGAGAAGAATTCCAAATTTCGCCTAAACAAAGGATCAGTACGTGATCTGTTTGGGCAATTTCAGAATAAGGAGATATTCACAGAGTTCCGGCCTACTCAATTCATACAGGCTCTTAGGGCTGATCTCAGTAAGAATAACTGGGCTGATTTTGAGGTGGTCTACTATCGCCATTTGTGCGATTTGCTTGATCTGGGGGGAGCAGAATCACTTATGCTCCAGTTTAACAAATCCGTGGAAGAAGTAAGAAAAAGGTTAACTGAGTACTTTGAAAAGAAAGTAGTAAATCGTATAACTGACGAACTCGTGATTGATGAATACAACGATATATTTCATCATGACGAAAGAGAGATTGCCGAAACTTTCGTTGTCAATTTTAATTACACCAGCACATTCAAGCTACTTTATGATCCTTACGAATCTTTCGAAGTAGTTAATATACACGGGCAATGCGGAGATGGGAACAATGTTTTTCTCGGTTACGGAGATAGGGAGGATGACAACTTTGATAGACTTTTAGATTTGAACAATCCTGATATTGTTAAAAATCTAAAGTCTCTACACTACAAAAGGTCACCTGAATCACAAGAAGATGAGATTGATCAGTTTCTAGATGATGTAGCTTTTGAAGTTGATGTAATAGGCCATTCCTGTGGTCAATCTGACAGAGACGTTCTAAGAAAAGTTTTTGACCATCAGAATTGTCAAGCAATCAATATTTATCACTTTAATGACTTTGAAAGAATTCATCTAGAATTAGAAAGACTACTGAGGGATGATCCTGTGAGAGACAGAAAAATAAAAAGATTTGATCCTAAGAAACAATGTCCTCAGTTTAAAAAAGGCAGTTAAATGGTGCTTTTAGCAATGCAAACTAATCTCTACAGCTACCGCAAGTCTTCCTGTATTGCTTCGTGTGATTGGAGGACTTGTGGAGATTAGAAAATAATCTCTTGATTGAGAACCACAAGTTGCAAACTTACGGCAGCTGTGGAGGAATGGACATCCAATCCGTTATTTCGATTCCGATTTTTATCGGAGAGAAATCCCGATCAGCTCTGGTCCTTACTGTAATTGTTTGGGACTTCTCGCTGCGCTCGAAGTGACGGTGATGATAACATCGATTCGTTAATTCAAGATTGGTAACGGAGCCCAGCTTCTTTGCCGAATAATGCCCAATTGAAGTTGTGATGTAGGGAAGAATGAACCCTTTTTCCCGAGTCATTCTGAATTCATTTCAGAATCTGCAGGAGAGATTACTAAGATCCTGAAACAAGTTCAGGATGACGCAGTGGTGGATGTGTAAACAGAAATCGGATTGTTCGACCGGAGAAACTCCTCGTTGTTCTTGTTCGCCTCAAGTCCTGTTTGAGGGGACTTCTCGCTGCGCTCGAAGTGACGAGTGGTGATTACAGTCTATTCATTCCTCAAAAACTCTACTGGATTCAAAACCATGGTTTTGTGAAGCTTCCTCGTGATTGCCGCCATCGCTACCGCCAATGTGACAACAGTTGAAATGGGACTCATCCATAGAAGGCTACTCATGTCTACCTGATACACAAAATCCTGCACCCAATTTTGGGTAACAAAGTAGGCGGCTGGGATGGACAACAGGTTTCCGATGATGATCCATGCGATCAATTGAAAGGACAGTTTCCAGAAGATATGGACTTGACTTCCTCCAAGCGTTTTCCTTATAGCGATTTCTTTTAGTTTAGAATTGATCACAAAGATGCTGAGTGCTAACAGCCCCATTATTGAAATGGAAAAAGCAATCAACGTTGCATACGTAATGATGGTCTTGGTCCGAATTTCAGATTTGTAGGACTGATCAAATTGATCATCGAGAAATTGGTAGTCGAAGACGTAGAGCGGATCTGCTACCGATAGTGCTGTTTCTATTTTAGTCAGACTGGATTGAATATCGGTTGGTGCAATTTTCACCATCATGGTGAGCTTGTAAGGTTCCTCGATGTTGATAGCCAAAGGACTTACCTGGTGGCGGAATGATCGGTAGTGAAAATTCTTCACCACGCCAACGACTTTCCCGACACGTCCACTCATATTGATCACCTGTTCTATGGGGTCTGTTCCATCGGAGAAGAGTTCGTGTGCCGCACGCACGTTCAGGATAAACTGGGTCTCACCTCCTAGCGAAGTGATGGTAAAATCTCTGCCTGCAATGAATTCCAAGCCAAGTGTTTCTGCGTATCCATTTATGGTGCGGATATGAGCGACAGCAATTTCTTGCTCCTTCGATTGATCTGCACGATGTGCAAACTGGCCGCTGGCACCACCACCAGGAGCACTTTGCGTTCCTGCCACGCTCACGATATCTGACTGCTGCTCAAGCTGCCTTTTGATCTGCTGATAATGCGCTTTGTGATCTTCATTCAGGTTGTTTATCATCACCACTTGCTCAGCATTGTAGCCAGTAGCCTGATTCTTAAGCAGATCCATCTGATAGTTGACAAACAGGATCGTGGTAAGGAGGGAAGCTGTGACGAAGAATTGAAAGATGACCAGGGATACCGTCACCTTGCCCAGCTTTTTTTGCTTTATTTCCTGCTGCGTTATTGACTTAATGTTAAGCACTTTCAGAGCAGGGATAGTACCCGCTGCGACTCCAATCAGAAGGATGCTGAATGCGAAAACGATCCAAAACTGCGCTGTCCACTGAGATAGAGTAAGGAGATCATCACCTAGAATTTGACTAGCACTGGACCGATAAAACAAATCGAGGAGAAGAACAGCCATGCTTCCCGAAATGAGGATAATCACCAGTGATTCTATCACGCTTTGCTTCAACAACACTTTTCGACCTGCTCCCATGATCTTTTTTAATCGCAACTCAGGCATCCGGCTGTGATTATTGGCGATTTGTAAATTGATGTAATTGATAAGTGCTAAGCCAAGAACCACTATTGCAATCGTCAGAATAATGATCAGTAGTTGCTTATTTCCATTTCCAAGTCTGTTTTGTACCCGATCATCCAAGTAGACGTCCTTGAGAGGAATGAGGTAGTTGTCGGACTCGTAAAGCTCCCATTTCCTCCTTGTGAGTTCATTGTAGTGCTCGGCCAAAAGGGCCACCGTCGACGAATTATTTGCGTTTTCATGAAGTGTGACATAGGTTTCGACTTCCAGACCACCGTCCCTGATTTCTTCAAAGAATGGATCGGACAAAAGAGGAACAACCACGTCGAACTGAAACATGGTGTTGTAGGGTATATCGACTACTTGACTGATCAGGTAAGAGACACCTTCAATGGTGATGGGCATGCCGATGGGATTTTCGGATGTTAGTTTCGTGGCAAATTCATCACTCACTATCGCCTGGTTAAGTGAACCAAACATGTTCGTCTGTACTTCGGGGAAGTCAAATACCTCGAAGAAGGAATAATCGACGAACATGACAGCAGTGTTGTTGAGTCGACTTTCTTCCAGATCTAGCTCCAGGCTATGAGGACCATACAATCGAGTAGTGGTTTCTACTTGTGGGAATTTCGCTTTGTATTCTTCTGCGACTGTTCCCACCGTAATGCCGAAGGTGCTGGTCCCTTCCTT
>JBDWQX010000075.1:0-12586 GCA_039986395.1 Cyclobacteriaceae bacterium | reverse complement strand
GTGATTTTTTTTGTGAAACCCTTGGGGGTATTGTTACCCCCAGTTGACAGAATAACGAGATGCCAAATGAAATAGAGCGATATAACCACCTGAGATACGAAAGTAGCTCGTCCGACGAGAATGGATTCGTTGATTTTCTTTTCGAGAACTCGGAATCGTCAGCTCCTGATGTGAGCGTTGATGATGCGTGGTCTTCCTTGCAGAAAAAGATTGATGCAGGAAATACAAAATCTTACTCGTGGTTACGAATTGCCGCGAGCGTCACAATCCTTTTAGGTGTTTCTATTTTCGTTTGGACACTATCTACCACACCCGATCAGATGAACGTTGCTTCAGCTGATGAAAAAATTAACGTGACCTTCCCCGATGGATCAACTGGTGTTTTAAACACCAATTCAACCTTTTCTTTTCTGGAGAAATTTGGAGATGAAAGAGTTGTGGCGTTTGAAGGTGAAGCCTATTTTGATATTCAGAAAAGCGAAAAACCGTTTCTTATTGAAATGGGAGATGTTACTGTTCGTGTTTTAGGTACGGCATTCAATCTTGTTACATCAGACGAAGAAGTTGAACTGATTGTAGAGCGTGGATTGGTAGCTTTTGTAAAGGATGATGAACAAACCAAAGTAGCAGCAGGTCTAAAGGCCGTCTTCAGTAAAGATGACAATAGTGTAGTGATTACAGAAAATCCGTCTGCAAATATTGCCACTTGGATTGATGGTAGATTGGAATTTGATGATAGCTCCTTCCAAACAGTGCTTCAGGATCTTGAATCACACTTTGAAGTTTCATTCCAGGTAGAAAACGAACGCATCAATTCATGTCGAGTCACTGCCACATTTGAAAAGAACTCCTTATCAGAAGTAATAGAAACCCTTGAGCTGATGTTAGGAGTGAAAATGGAAGAGACTCAAGGAATAATTACCATTTCAGGAAAAGGCTGTTAAAAAGCCTATCTCAAGCATTCTTACGTATCGGTTTCTTTAATTTTGCGCCCTAAACAGTAAGGCGCTAATTGAACTATAAAAGTCTCATATTACTTCTGGCACTCATGTATTCATGCTTTCATGGATCTTCCCAGACAGCACTGGACTCCCTTATTTCGATTCAAAGTGGTAAATATCAACTAAAGCCAACCCTACAGACGATCAAGAACAGCGGAATTCCGCTCGCATTTAGCACCAACAAGCTACCTAATGTGGAGGTTTCGATCAGGAAAGGAGAGTCGATACGAAATTTTCTAGAAAGACATCATGAAGAAGAGATTTTTAGTCACCACATAGAAAACTCTCAAATACTTATCACAAAATATCAACCTCGAAAATTTACGTTAAATGGCCTGATAAGAGATACCGAGTCTAATGAGCATCTTATCGGAGCAAATATCCAAATTAAAGGGACTGACTTTGGTGGCACCACAAATGGGTATGGTTACTATTCGATAACGCTCAAAGAAGGTGAGTATAATGTCATTATTTCTCATATAGGGTACAAGTCCTACAGGACCAAAGTAGATCTCAAGAGCAACACTTATTTCAGCTTTAGCATCAGTCCAAACGTAGTCCAACTAGAGGAAGTAGAAATCAGCTCAATCTCTAATGATGCCAACATTACCTCAAACATTCCCTCAGTAAGTAGGATCAGTGTGGACCAAGGTTCGGTTTTAACTCCCTACTTGCTAGGTGAAGTTGATGTCGTTCAAAATGCCCTGTTACAACCTGGAATAAAGGCCATAGGTGAAGATGCCGGAGGAATTCATATTAGAGGCGGACGGGTTGATCAAAATCTTGTCCTTCTTGACGAGGCACCAATCTATAATCCAATTCATGTTGGTCAGGTTTCGGTGTTTAACCCGGAAGCAATCAACGATGTCCGAATTTTTAAAGGATTCATTCCTCCCGCCTATGGAGGAAGAGCCTCCTCAGTAATTGAGGTCCGTCAAAGGGAGGGAAACAAAAACGAAAATAGCTTTTCTGGGGGTATTGGGCTGCTATCCGCTCGGCTATTAGCCGAAGGCCCAATCAAGAAAGGAAAAAGCTCATTCCTAGCGTCGGCCAGGCATAGCTTGTTTAACCCATCAATTGAGAGTTTTGGCAACACTTCCGTAAGAAGATCAAGAATTAGATTTAGAGATCTAAACCTCAAGATAAACTCAAACCCAAACGAGCGAAATACTTATTACCTCTCGGGCTACTCTGGAAAAGACCGAAACTCAGTTGGTTTTAACTCCATTCGAAACTGGGGCAACAGCACCGTAAACTTCAGATGGAATCACTTGTTCACACCAAAGGTTTTTTCAAATTTTTCCGCTTTCATCTCCGAGTACACATACAAAGTCGAGAATGAAGAAAAACCAGGAGCTTTTGTTTCCACCTCAAAGATTGTTGACTACAGCATCAAATCGGATTTCACCTATTCATTCAATCCAACGAACGAAATAAATTTCGGATTCTCGTCAGTATTTCATCGTCTAAAACCAGGAGACAGAGAACCCTTTGATGTGGATGCTAACACAAATACAATACGGCTAGACACAGAACATGGGTTAGAGTCTGGATCCTACATTAGCCAGCAGATCAAAGTGGGTCCCATAGGATTCAACTATGGATTTCGCTATTCCATGTTTCATAACTTCGGTCCCGAGGAAGTTAGACGTTATGCACCAAATACTCTTCCGGCGGATAGCAGCGTGATCGACACTGTCTCATTTAGCCCGGGTGAGCTAATTAAGTTCTACCACAACTTAGAGCCTAGAGCTGCTATTAACTGGAAAGTAAGTAGGAACAGTTCTGTTAAAATCTCCTACAGTAAAACAGTTCAGTACTTACATCTCCTGTCAAATACCAGAGCACCAGCCCCGACAGACATTTGGAAGCTGGCAGACACTTTTGTTCCTCCAACTGTTAGTCAGCACTATTCCATCGGTTTTTACAAAAATCTGCAAGAAAACATGTGGGAGTCAAGTATTGAATTCTATTTCAAAGACATTGACAGGGACATTTCATATCGAAATGGTGCGGATCTGGTTTTCAATGAAAATATTGAAACGGAATTGCTTTTTAGTGAAGGTCGTGCCTATGGTATGGAGATTTACTTCAAAAAGAAGTACGGAAAACTCACTGGCTGGTTGAGTTATTCTCTGTCTCGAAGTGAAACACGGTTTGAGGAAGACGGACAGGCTAAATTCCTTCTGAATGATTTCGACAAAACACACGATTTTTCAACAACATGGGCTTTGGAAATATCTGAGAGAGCCAGTGCCTCCAGTAATTTCATCTTCGCTACAGGTATTCCAGTCACACTCCCTAGTGACAAGTACAGTTTCGAAAATAATCTGGTACCTCATTTTGTTGAGCGAAATCAATCAAGACTTCCGAGTTATCATCGACTTGACTTATCCTTCAAGTGGAAGGCCAAAAAAACAAAAAAAGATGGATCGGCTAGGAAAAATGAAAATTTCTGGGTGTTTACGCTTTACAATGTTTACGCAAGAAGAAATGTCAACTCCTATTTTTTCCAAGAGTCCAACAATAATCCAGGTCTAGGCGAAATAGTGGAATGGTCAATTTTTGGAGGCATCGTCCCAGGTATCACTTATAGCTTCAAGTTTTGAAAAAACTCATCGTCATATTGATCCTAGCTACCCTATCCTGCGAACAGGTGGTAATTATCCCATTACCAGATGAACAGAACTTGCTTGTCGTTGAAGGATGGTTAACAGATAACGTGGAGAGGCAATATGTAAGACTCAGTCGATCCAATAGTTTTTCTGGGGCTGTAAGTCCTGTCATTGATGACGCTACCGTGTTGGTTCAGGCACGAAATAGTCCATCACAAACATACTCCTACACTCAAGATGGCCGCTACCTATCTGATAATTCGTATCGAGCAGTAAAAGGTGAGGAATACCGCCTTTCAATCCTTCTACCGAACGGTGATCTAATTAGATCAACCTGGACTCCTATCGAATCTAATACCGATATTGTCCTTCTAAGTGTAGACAGTTTTGAAGACAACGATCCGGAAAATCAGGGTCAGAATAAAACAATTTATTTTCCAAGGATCACCGCTCGTGATTCGGCAAATTATCAAAACTACTACAGATGGATGCTTTTTAAAGGGGGAGTCCAACTGACTGATCCTGAGTCCATCATACTTCAGAACGATCGGTTCTTTGATGGAAATTTCATTCCAAATCTCTTTAACGATTATGAATATTCACTCGGTGATAACATGAAAGTTGAACTGCATTCAATCACAAAGGAAGCGTATGATTTTCTGAATCTATTAAAATCTCAAACCACCACCCTAAGCGCAGCAGCAAGTACAACTCCTGCTATTGTGACTGGGAACATAACAAACTTCGCTAACCCTGAAGAGGTGGTGTTGGGTTTTTTCGGGACAAGGTCCATTAGTGCAGACTCGGTCATTGTTCAATAATTATCCAGACAGACTTAGGGGTTTCTTGCCGCTGGATGTACTTAGCAGTATGAACAAGAAACTAATAGTACTTCTAATTTCAATCGTGATCACAATTCTAGGATTGAAGATCTCAAAAAAAGGCAAAAGAGCTTCAGCCTAGCAAAGTTTAAATAGTTAGAAAGGCAGAGATTCCATGTCTGTCTAAATTGCTACGTTCATACCAATTTCGTTTTTTCTTCTTGCCTTGGCTATCAGAATAATTCCAAAAATTGAAACCGCTGCGCTCCTAAACTCAAAAACGGAGCGCCCCTCACCTTGGGCTAACTCCGTTTTATACAACCAGCTATGGATTGTCTTTGATTTCTTAGTTCAATATTAGTGAAGAATTTCATACCAAAAGGGCCTAATTCGTCCATGTAGGCCTATTAATAGACAAAGAGTGGATTTCAATAGATTAAGTATTTGAGAGGTCAAATTAAACGGCAATGATATGTCTGCATGCCCAGTATCTGAATCAGATTTGACCTAATAATGCAGTGGAAAATCAGTAATAAGTTCTTGTATTAAACTGCTACTGTTCTGGGTATTGACGTTTTGGTAATTGCTTTGTAGCCCTCAGCAATATCGACGAGGTTATGATATCCTCTGGATTTTAGAATGGAAATTGCGATAACCGAGCGATAACCTCCTAGACAATGAACGTGATATGTTTTGGCCTTATCTAGCTTATTCATCTGGTCACTTATGAAGTCCAGTGGAACGTTTTCTGCGCCCTCCACGTGATCGATAGACCACTCTCCAGGCTTTCGTACATCTAGTACGTTCAGATCTTCATTTTCGAAGGCTGTTTCAAATTCGGTTGCGTTCATAGACTCCACAGAATCGGTCTCCTTACCAGCTCTAATCCATGACTCGAAACCACCATTTAAGTATCCAAGCGTGTTATCAAAACCAACTCTGGAAAGCCTCTTAACAACTTCTTCCTCTCTGCCAGTATCTGCTATAAACACAATCGGTTGCTGTAAATCTGGAATCAATGCCCCTACCCAAGGTGCAAAGCTTCCGTCTATGCCGATAAAAATTGAATTTGGCACATGTGCTTTTACAAACTCCGATTCATTTCTTGTATCCAGTACCAAAGCTCCTTCATGGTTGGCCATTGCCTCAAAAGTTTCAAGGTCCAGAGGAACATTTCCTTTAGCCATCACATCATCGAGGCTAACCGCCCCAGCTTTGTTCATTTGCACATTAGAGGCAAAGTATTTTGGTGGAGGGAGAATACCATCCGTAACTTCCCGAATAAATTCCTCTCGGGTCATATTTGCTCTCAAAGCATAGTTTGTTTCCTTTTGATTACCCAGTGTGTCAGTGGTCTCAGAACTCATATTCTTGCCACAAGCTGACCCTGCACCATGGGCTGGATAAACGACAATATCGTCTGGGAGTGTCATGATTTTCGACCTAAGACTGTCAAACAGCATTCCAGCCAAATCATCTTGGGTCATCGCTCCCTTTTGGGCCAAATCTGGTCTTCCTACATCGCCAATAAAAAGTGTATCACCACTAAAAATTGCCTTCTCTACCCCTTCTTCATCAATTAACAAATATGTTGTGCTCTCCAGTGTATGTCCTGGAGTATGCAGAGCGCGCAAAACTACTTTTCCAAGCTTGAACTCCATTCCATCTTTTGCCTCAACAAAATCAAAACTGGGATTTGCACCTTGTCCGTAAACGATCGTTCCTCCGGTCTTCTTGGAAAGATCAAGATGACCCGACACAAAATCTGCATGAAAGTGAGTTTCGAATATATATTTTATCTCTGCTCCGTCCTTTTTTGCTTTTGTAACATAAGGATCAGTTTCACGAAGCGGATCAATAATAGCTGCTTCGCCATCACTCTCAATATAGTACGCGCCCTGCGCCAGGCATCCAGTGTAAATCTGCTCTACTTTCATTTATCCAATTATCAGTTCTTTAAAAAGAATATAAACACTCATCACTAAGACAAACCACCCAAAGATCCTTTTTAGTTTCTTATCTGTAAAAAATCTTGAAACATAGTTACCTACAAAAATACCAACTACGGCCAGGCTGGCGAAGGACAGCAGAAAATACCAGTCAATATTTTGTCCATTTTGGATATCTCCAATGAATCCAATTAGGGATTTAATGGCAATAATTGACAGTGAAGTTCCAATTGCCAACTTCATCGGTAATCTTGCCAAGATGACCAAAGCTGGGACAATAAGAAATCCACCACCGGCTCCTACGACTCCTGTAAGCAACCCAACAACAAGTCCATCAATGATAATCCCAGGATAGTTAAATTTTCTTTCCTCCTTTTCCTCCGCTGCTTCTCTCTTTGATTTAATCATTGAAATAGCTGCTAGCAACATGATCAGCGCAAAGAAAATCATGATCAAAACGTTCTTGGTAAGACTCCAAGAAGAAGCTGTGTAGATCACCTCAGGAATGGCAGGTACCAAATAGAGCCTTGTCACATATACGGCGATGAATGAAGGGACAGCAAAAACTATGGTCGTCTGTACGTCAACCAAGCCCTGTCTTAGTTTTCCAATAGCTCCAAAGAAAGCAGTAACCCCAACAACAAATAGTGAATATGCCGTTGCCAAAACGGGGTTGATGCCAAATAAGTATACGAGAACTGGTAAGGTTAATATTGAGCCTCCACCTCCTATGAGACCCAGAGAAAGACCAATTAAGATCGCGGATAGATAGCCTAATATTTCCATTAAGGTCGCAAAGCTAGAACATGATCAATTAAAGAACGATGCTGTGTTAGCACAAAAAAAGGCCATCAATATTTTGATGGCCTTCTAAAAGTTGCTGTAGGTTTTACCAGATTTTCACTCGATCTTCTTCTGATCGCCACAGTTCATCTCCCTCCTTTATATCAAAGGCAGCATAAAAGGTTTCCATGTTAGTTAAGGGACCAATGGCTCTAAACATTCCAGGTGAATGTGGATCTGATTGGATCTGATTCCGTAGCGACTCATCTCTGTATTTTGTTCTCCAGATAGTTGCCCATGAAATAAAGAATCGCTGTTCGCCTGTGAATCCATCAACCTTTTCTGGTCGACCGTTTTCAGCATAATAAATCTGCAGCGCATCGTAAGCGGCATTTAGTCCGCCTAGATCGCCAATATTCTCGCCTAAAGTAAGCTCACCCTGGACATTTACACTATCGAGTGGCTCATATGCATCGAACTGAGCTACCAACTTGCTGGTCCTCTCTTCGAATCGTTCTTTATCTTCTGGAGACCACCAGTTAACCATGTTTCCTTCCGAATCAAAGCGACTTCCCTGATCATCAAACCCATGCGAAATTTCGTGACCAATCACACCTCCCATTCCTCCGTAATTGACTGCTGCATCCGCAGTGTAGTTATAGAATGGTGGCTGCAAGATCGCGGCAGGGAATACAATTTCATTATTTAGTGGACTGTAATATGCGTTCACAGTCTGTGGATTCATTCCCCACCTTTCTTTATCTACTGGCTCTCCAACTTCTTTGATATTTTCCTCAAACTGCCATCTCCAAGCATTTTCCATGTTAGACATGTAGCTGTAGTATTCTCCACTATTTTCAACCTCCAATGCAGAATAGTCTCTCCATTTATTGGTATACCCAATTTTGACAGTCAGATTGTTAAGTTTCTTAAGTGCTTGGACCTTTGATTCTTCGGACATCCATGGAAGGTCCTTGATTCGCTTATCGAATGCCTTCATCAGGTTCGCAACCATTTCTTCTGCGCTAGCCTTTGCTTCTGGTGGGAATGTCTCTGCAACATATACTTTTCCTATTGCTTCACCAATAACACTGTTGGTGGCCCCTAGTACTCTCTCCCATCGAGGTCTGTTTTCTTCCGTGCCTCTAATGACTCCACCGTAGAAGGCAAAGTTGGCATCAACGACATCTTTGTTAAGGAAGTTGGCAGCTGTATTTATCACACTCCACTTCAAATAAGCTTTTACATTATCCAGAGGAGTTTCCTCTAAAAGATTACCAACTTCTGTCACAAATTTTGGTTGAGTTACAATTAAAGTATCAACTCTGGTAAGATCTACACCAACTGCGGTCAAGTATTCCTCCCAGTTTAATTGGGGTGCAAGTTCCTGAATACCTGAAACTTGCATCGGATTGTAGAGTGCTGGAATATTTCTTGACTCTATCGGAGTTAAAGATGCTAATGCCAATCGGTTTTCGATCTCCATGATTTGGGTAGCCATCTTTTCTGTGTCTCCATCTACGTTAGCCAGACTTAGCATTTTCGCCAGGTGGGCAACGTACTTCTCTCGGATTTCAACCGACTTCTCATCCGTTTTCGTATAGTAGTCACGGTTCGGTAGTCCCAATCCGCCTGCAACCACGTAGAGTGCATTTGTCTTGCTATCCATAAGATTTGCAAAGGATGCAACTCCATGGAATGAACCATATCCCGTACGATGCATTTCAGCTAATAGTGCTTGCACCCCATCGAGACTTGAAATCCCGTCTACCTTACTCATCCACTTCTCAATTGCCTTCACACCTACGTTTTCAGCCAAACTGGAGTCCATTCCTACAGAAAAGAAATCAACGGCTTTTCTCTCATCAGAACCTTGAGCAAATGCAGGATTGTCTGCCGCACCTTCCAAGATCTCAAGTACTAATTCGTTATTCCTTTTTCCCAATTCTGGAAATCCTCCCCATCTTCCACGATCGGCAGGAATTTCAGTCTTGTCTAACCAATTCCCGTTGGCAAAACGGTAAAAATCTTCTTTAGGGTCAACGCCCTCACCCATCATGGTCAGATCCAGACCTGGTGGCATTTCTCTCTTGGCTTTTTTCTCCTCAGGCGCACAAGCCGTAAGCAGAATGCCAGTAACTACAGTAGTTAAAATCGCTTTTTTCATTTCTCTGGTTTTAATACCCCTAAAATTATCAATATGCTTTTATTATTCTAGTTAAAATATGTGAAGCGCACTTTCTAACTGGTTTAAAAAAGGTTAGCGAATTTAGTTACTTGATAGCAGTAACCGTGTATCCTTCCTTCCTAAGAAGATTAATCACCCCTTCTTTACCTCCAATATGACCAGCTCCAACACCGAAGAACGATGATTTTTGTCTGGCAAAATTATCAATTCTTGAAATCCATTTTTTGTTTCTTTCAAGAAGGAATGATTCTAACTCATTTTCGCCATTCATGTACTCGGAGATCATTTCGTACATTTTCGACGCGTCTTCCATTTTGTAAACTTCAACCATCAGGTTAAAAACAGATAGCATTCTTTCTCTCTCGGTAACAATTTCTAAAATGTCTTCTATTTGATCTCCATATGGAATTTTATCGAATACCTGCATTTGCTCCTCAATAGTTTCCAATCCAAACACTTCCTTCTTTCCTTCTGTTGCCATTTGTACAAGTGTCAATTCAAAACTGGCAGGCAATCCATCTATCAAAGTGGGAAGAAGCAACGAGGAAAGGATTACAGGTTTAACTGTATTGTAGTTTTCTAAACCAGCTCCTATCGTTGATATAAGAACTCTATCAAGCATCTCATATTCTTCGTCTGTCAAAAGTTCATCCAGGGTTTTACCATCCTTCATAGAGGCATTTTGCATTACTTTCATCTGCATAGAGGGATCATCCATATCAAGTTCTAAAACAAGTTGGTCTGAGAGCTGAAAAGCTTCTTTCACTTTGTCTTTTAGCTGGAAATCTTTTTGTGACAACAAATGAAACGTACCAAATACGTAGGATGGTTGAATTCCTTTGCCCTCAATTTTCCAAAGTAGCGATTGCTCCAGCTCCTGAGCTTTGCCTTCATGAACAATGGATAATGCTACAAATACCCCAATGGCAACAATGAGCAATCTCCTGAAATTTCGGGCTGGTAAATCCATGCGTTTTATACTTCCAATTTGATCAATTAGTACCTCCGTTACTTGCTTTATTACAGGAGAACAAAATTAATTTATAAAAAAAGCCCTGAACATCAGGGCTTGTGTAACATCATAAGCTGTGGGATCTAATCCTTTACATGACTAGTCCAAACTGGAACAACAGAGTGATTTACCACCATTTCAGCAATACTGCCAGCTAAGAAATGACCAATTCCTGTCCGCTGATGAGTACCCAACGCAATCATATCTGCTGCAATATCTTCAGCATAAAATCGAATGCCATCCTCCTCGTTTTTATAGTTGTATATATCAATGGTATAGTTCTCAATAGTATTCTTCGCAACAAAGTCTTCCATCTGCTGTTTATCATGTCGCGTTGACGTGAAACTTGCAGGAGTATTAATTTTCACAATATTCAGCTGAGCTGAAAACATGGTCTGCAAGTCCTTCAAATGAGCTACTAGTCCATCATGGGTATGAGCAAAATCAGAAGCAAAGACAATCTTTTCGATCGGCTCGAGCTCACATTTGTTCTGGATAGTTATCACAGGGCAGGAGGCTTTCCTAACAACCTTTTCAGCGTTGGAACCAACAAAGAACTCATTAAGTCCTTCTGCTCCCTCGGTACCCATAATTACCAAATCAACGTTTTCTTCTACTATTTCGTCAATGATGTTGTGGAATGGATTCCCCAATTGTATTTTGTATGAAATCTTATCATCCGCATACTTAGCGTCAGAAATTACCTGACCTAGTTTTTCCTGAACCTTTTCTACCATCTTCTTGATATAGAGCTGCTCCATCGGATCTGAATCTTGAATACCCATGGTTCTAAAAGAATCTGCCGTCGGGTGCTCAATAACATTTAAGAGTCTAATGTCACACTCAGCTTTGTCTGCGATTTGACAAGCGAAATCAAGTGCATGTTCCGCTACTTTTGAGAAATCGTATGGTACTAATATTTTTTTCATAGTTCGAATTAATAATTACTCAAGTTAAATAAAATGAAACGTTTAAACTGGCTTGATTGATAAAAATCAACTTTGAATTTGACAGATGTCAACTGAGTAAATCAACGTTTGTTAGGGTCTGCAAATTTTACTTTCCAGAATTATTTATTGGTGGAGGTCCGTCGGGAACAATGCCTTTGTACACATAGTCTCCAACTCTTTCCTTGAATTCTGCCTTCACTTCCGTACGGAGTTTTGAGTCCTCAAAAAGATCTACCATGGTCATCGCTAATGCCTTCGAAGCATACACCATTCCTTTGTGACCGATGGACATACCTCCGCAAGCAACAACCGCCCAGCTATGCCACGGTGTTCCATTCGGAGCTACTGTTGCACTCAAACGTATCGTTGGAACAACCCAACTGACATCTCCAACGTCCGTAGAACCACCGCCAGGATGCTCAAGCGTTTCCTCCAATGGCCTGATTTCCATATCAAGTCCAATTTCAGGTTTGCCTGTTGCTTTTTGAATACTCTTAGCGAAGTCTTCCTCTCCAGCTGTGTAATCGATTACGCCCAGATGTTCTAAATTTCTCTGAAGCCTTGCTCCACCACTTCTATTCACAACCACCTCATGAACGCCCGAGATCAGATTTATTTCATAATCAACATTCGCCATGATAGCAGCCCCTTCCGCAATACGCTCCACTTGCTTCCAGACAACCTGCATTCCATCTCGTCTGGTATCTCGAACGCGCGTCCAAATTCTAGAATAATCAGGTACTACGTTTACCACTTTTCCAGCATCCTGAATGTGATAATGAATTCTGACGGTTGGCTTTATATGCTCGCGATAGTAGTTGATTCCAGTTGTAAATAGTTCAAGTGCGTCAGAAGCACTTCTACCATTCCATGGGTCGCCAGAGGCATGTGCTGCCTGGCCTGTGAACTCTACCATGAAATCCACCAAGGCGAGAGAACTCTGCACATTTGCTTTGGTCTCAGAGCTAGGATGCCAATCCATCATCACATCAACATCTTCAAAGAGGCCTGCTCGAATCATCCACAGTTTTCCAAAGAATTTTTCTTCGGCCGGCGTGCCATAAAATCGAACAGTACCATCAAGTTCCCCACTCTCAATTTGCTCCTTAATAGCGACGGCAGCTCCTAGTGAGGCCACTCCAAATAGATTATGTCCACATCCATGTCCTGCGGCACCTTCATTCAGTGGATCCTTGTAGGGGACTGGCTTTTGCGAAAGTCCAGGAAGTGCGTCAAACTCACCCATAATTGCGATTACCGGCTTTCC
>JBDWQX010000074.1:0-4094 GCA_039986395.1 Cyclobacteriaceae bacterium | reverse complement strand
TTTTGTCTTGCCCGTTCCCGTAAGGTTTTGATACATCGCACCATTGTGGATGTGCCCCCAGTACCACATATCGGGTTCAGTACCTCCAAGCGTATTTTTAACGACATCTGTCCAGAGTGCATTGGGGTTCAAACCCTGCACATCGATCGGGTTGTGATGGGTGAGTACCAGCAATTTATTGTCCTTGGTGAGGTTCAAAGAATCAACAAAGTCTTTCTGCTCGCTACCAGCGATGGCTCCATCCATGTAGAATTTGGTGGCGTTGTAGGCTGAATCCAGGCCGAGAATGACCCACTCATTAAACCGGATCGCAAAGAAGGTGCTTTGATTTTGCGCTGCAAAAAGTGGAGAATTCAATGCTACGTTGTACAGACCCAACCCCCCATCGTACATTTCGTGGTTGGAATTGAGGGTGAAATTTCCAAGCCGCGCTGATTTCCAGCAATCAAGGAGTTTTTCCTGTTCTTGCGAACCCAGACCTGCATAATAGACATCTCCCAAATGGATCATTACATCTGGGTTTTTTGCTGCTATCTGTTGCATCACTTGCTGCGAAGGGCTAGACGAAAGGTTACCGTCCTGGTACTGACCTGTACCCCAGTCGCCAAAGAGAGCGAGGCTCAGCGTATCCTGGGTGATCGTGGTCACCTTGGGTGTGTTGGTAAACGGATGCTTCGTCGTGATGTCCAAGTCGAAAAGAAAATAATACAGAATAGCCTGAACCCATCCCGGATCTAACACGCCGTACAAAGCGGTCGAGACCCATGAGCCATCTCCCATCAACGTCCCCTCTCCTTCCAGTTCCAGCATCCACTGCGTCCATTCATTTGGTTGGATCGCAGAATGAGGCATGCCTGCTATGCGGAGGATTTCTACCCATTTTTCGGACACCTTGTGGTTTAGCGTATACAGTACCCAGCTAAACTCATTGTCTCCCGGTGCTGTAGGACCAGGGGTGTTGTGGGACATCAGCTGGATCAGTAGTTGCTCAGACTCCGAAAGGAAGGTCCAAAGCGACGGATCAATGGTAGCTCCAGCTTGTACTTTTTCTTGAAATACAGAAAATTTTTCGTCCAGTATGGACTGAATGTTATTGGGTAACATGGCAGTAATCAGTTAGTGGTGAAACAAAAGACTACTCAATATACTACATAACGGATAGAAGCTAAAACATAGTAGAGACTTGTCTCTGAGTCTTGAAGCTACTGCCTCCAGATATATTTTGCTTTTCCTGGTGAGATAGCAAAATCAAGGAGCTCTCATTCCTTTGCAACCAACCAAGGGGTGCGGAATGGAATCATACGCTCTTTTCATGTAAGATGCCTGATCAAGTCAGGCATGACAGAGAGTAATTACTCAAGACTCGAAACGGTGACTAGAAACTCGGTCAGCTTGTAGGTACTACTCTATGAAGTAAATGATATCTATGTTTTCCACGTCGTCTGATGAAACAGTGACAAGGGCTGGCAAAAGGTCTGCTTGTGATGGGTCGACTCCATGGAAGCCAAATCGATCTGTATCCTTATCGAACTCGAAATTGTTGTTTACATCGTCAACGGCCACAACGTAATAGCTGCCTTCCTTGACACCGACTATCGTGTAGTCACCACCCGCACCAGTAGCACTTCCATTAGACAAGGAAACGCCATCGGTAATATCCGGGCTATCTAGCAAGAGGATTAAGGCACCTTCGACGGCCGCTCCATCTTCTGAAACATTACCAGAAATATCAATAAACACTTCATCAAGGGCATCTTTCACGTCGCAGTGGGAAAAGACACTAAGCAATAACATAAGGGATAAAAGGGATAGTACTCTCATAGCTGGAAGTTTTAACTGATTCAATTTAGTAAATAGTTAGTAAGTCGTTCTTCGCTAAACCCCAAGAAATGGGAAGTGTTTCGAAAGTACACAGCAAGAGAAGGAGATTGGACATATTACTTTCGTTTTGTGAGACTATACTGATCTTTTATTTATTAAAAAACACGACTGGCGGTTTCCAGGTTATAGAATCGCCAAGAATATTCCGGGATTCACTTATTACTTCGATCCATTCTGGAGAAACCTTAATTAAAAAATACTCCTCTGATTTTTTTGGATAGAAGGTTTCCCATTCAACCTTCCATCGCTCCTCCTTTTCCTTTTTAGGGTCAACAAGCTCTGCTATACCAGCAATCATTACATAACCCGAATTATCACTTTCTAAGTAATACAAAGTCACTCTAGGATCGTTTTTTATCTGATCCACCTTTCTACTCTTGATAGTAGTCCCAAACCATACGGTCATAGTACTATCGGGAGGAAAAGGATCCATCGTTCTAACCCTGGGACGTCCTTCTTGATCTAACGTAATTAATGCACACGTACCGGCCGAATCCATTATTTCTCTCGCGGCACTAATTAATTTGTTATCTAAAGGATTTTTTAATCCTACATTTTGACCTAGGACTATAGAGGGCACTACAAGGATAATGGTCAATACACTCCGAAACAATCGATCTTTATTCAGCATACCTTTTGTTTTGTGAGACTAATCTCACTAGTACTAAAGTTATTTAACTTTAAACTCAACCTATCACTTAACAACCTATAAATGAAACGACGTGATTTCCTGCGCTATACTACAACCACTGTAGCTTCTGCCAGTTTACTATCAGCTGCCGAGAGCTTTGCAAACATCCGCACCTCTCAATCTTTAGACATAATCGTCGTGGGCGCTGGAGTGTTTGGGATGTGGACGGCCTTCTATATGCAAGAGCTGGGTGCGAACGTGACCGTGATTGATGCGTACGGTCCTGGAAATTCTCGTGCAAGTTCGGGGGGTGAATCAAGGTTATTGCGAGCAGATTATGGAGAACGACTTCTGTACTCCAAGTTGAATATTGAAGCGCATGGCCTATGGGATTCCTGGCAAAAAGAATGGAGTCAACAAATCATGTATCCATCGGGATACTTAAAGATTGGAGATGACACCTATCTCAGTCAGGCAAAAGCAGCCCGGAAAAGACTGACTCCTCTGGGAATTTCTTCAGAGCTGTTGGGCTATGAAGAATTGAAATACCGATGGCCACAAATAAACTTCGATGGATTAACCACCGGGTTATATTATCCTGGAGGAGCAGGAGGCAGTACGCTGATGGCACGCGAGGCGATCCGACTAGTTAGTGAAAAATTTCAAGAGAAAGGCGGTAAGCTGCTCACTGGAAAAGTGAAAACTGGTGAGGTTGAAAATGGAAAAATCAATGCCGTCGAACTTGACGATGGGCAGAAAATAACGGCCGATAAAGTCATATTTGCGTGTGGCCCCTGGATGGGCAAGATCTTTCCGGAACTGTTCGGCGATCGACTTGATGTCACTCGTAGGGATGTGCTCTTTATAGGAACCAAAGCTGGAGACAATAGCTACTCGCATCCACAGTTTCCTGCCTGGTCGTTCAATAATGCAGAAGATAGCCGATACTACGGCTTTTCAGATATGCATGGAAGAGGTCTTAAGGTAGCTCCCTACCCTGACAAGAATGAAATAGATATTGATACCGATGATCGTTTGACTAATCTCTATGAGATCAAAAGGGTACGGGAATTTGTATCGAGACGATTTCCTGGACTCGCGAAGCAACCCATTACAGAAACCCGTGTATGTCAAATCACCAATAGTTTCGATGGTCATTTTATTGTAGACACACACCCTAACGCAGATAATCTCTGGTTTGCCTGTGCTGGATCAGGTCATGCTTTTAAGCATGGGCCTGCCCTTGGTAAATATGTTGCTGAGCGGGTATTTCTGGATAAAAAGGACGAGGAGTATGATAACGCCTTTCGCTTAAAAGAAAGCTAAATAGTTGGGTTAAGGAATTTTTCGAAATCTGGAGTTTATCGGTTTTAAGCAAGTGCAGTTTAAGTAAAAAACTGCAGCGAAGATGAAGAGTCAGAATTGCAATTGGAGATATTGCTGAATTCCTTTACATCGAATGGTTCTCAGGATGAAGTCCTGAAGGCACTTGGATTCCAAAAGAAGATCACTCAAACTAAGAATTACACTTTCTAATAAAAAGCCCCTAAACGGGGCTTTTTATTACAGATAAGTTTTGCAA
>JBDWQX010000073.1:0-16261 GCA_039986395.1 Cyclobacteriaceae bacterium | reverse complement strand
ATAGAGCTCCTCTTCTTTGGTCATGAGAACTTGGGCAGCATTCTTCATCACTCGCTCAAGGGCAAGCACCTCACTACTTTTATTGTTGGCTTTTTTTCTTAGTTCATCTAGATTTTCATCCAAACTTTTAATTTTTAGGTTGGAGTTGCGAATCAATTTTTGGATGACTGCCAGCCTTCCATCAATTCGCTCCTTTACCGGGATGCCCCTACCAGATCCAGTACCGCTTGCCTGCATCAAGTAAAGTTCTATGGTCCTAAGATTGTAGTCTATTTCCTCGAGGGTGCGCTGATATTCGTTGACGGAAGTTTCGCGTAAAGGGCCAGCACTTCGAAGACCCTCATTCTCTTTAGTTAGTGCTGCAATTTGCTCCTTTAGTGCTTCGTTCTCCTCTGCGACTTTAGAGCCGCAAGAAAGGATCAAGGATGAAACAACAAGTCCAAAAATTAATGTCTTAACCATTCCCATCAAACTACTTACTTCATGATAACACCTTGTTGCGAGAGTTCTCGAAACAATCCCTTAGAATAGGTTGGAAGAAATCCCTCTAACTGATAGGACTCAATTACCTGCGACCGGCCTGACCAAACTAGCTTTCCTCCGTCCAACTCATAAAAATTAGTCTCTATGAAATACTTTGTGTGATCTGCGAAGTAACCTGGCTTGTAAACCAGATCATAGGTTCTGTAATAGTAGTTACTGAATCGATCATAGTACACCAACGGTTGATAGGTAGCCTCTGGCTTGACGTACCTGGGTGCCTTGAAGTCAATTAATGTTGCAGTTAGAATTCCGTCAAACCCTTTTTCTCTAAGTCTGCTCTTCACTCGTTCGATATCTTCAAAGGGCTTTCCAAGTTCTGGTGGAAACATGGACATTCCATTAGTGGCCTGTAATTTCGCTTTTCTAGCAGCTGTAACTACTTCATTTTCAACATCATTACGAAGGTTCACATTGTTTACAAGTCCGATCACCATTAGATTTTCAAACCGATGATTGTACTCTTCGCTAGAACTCCAGGTTCTCATTACACCTTCGGGAACACATCCTGACAGAAGGAGTACCAGACTTACTCTTACCAAAATTCTCATTTCTTATTTTTTCTCTGGTTTTTCACCTTTTGAGTTCAAAGTGATAATACCTGGGGTGTCATTCTGCGCTCCATACAATCTGTAAAATACTTGATCTTCGACTTCCACAAGTTCATGTTCATCTTCCCATTTCCACTCAGCGTAGACTTCTGTTTGCAGCGTTCGTTTGATTGCCTTAGGTAGCATTTTAGTTGTAACGAGTTGGGCCACCTCTAATAACTCGCCTTCTGTGGAATAGCTGGCCATGAATTTCCCAGACTTATCAGTATAGATCAATTGATAAAAAGCAGGAGTTGGAATATCATAATAACTAAAATCCTGATCTTCAATAGCAAGAGGATTTTGTACATGAGCATACGTAAACCACTCTAGAATTTCAATTTCTGCTTGATTTTTCTTGGCTTTGGCTTTAACAGTCGCCGGCACATCTTTCGCGGCAATCGGACGTTTATTCCTTTTGACGCTTGCTGTTGCTTTTGGTTTCACATCAGCGTTTACCATGAGTTTGGTATCATTGTCCCATCTCAAAGTTTTGGTATGTCGATAGGATTCGGTGAAAAATAAGATTCTTGTCTTTTTGCCTTGCGTAAACCATATCTTATAAAACTTACTTTGCACATTAACACGTGAAATCAGCTCTTGCTTTCCTTTTGACCAAGAATCGTAGCCTTTTTCAGAGAGTTGAGCGGTGATCTCTGGTGGTAAATCGCCCTGAATTGGCCTAGAGGTCACCCTCCAAGTTCCACCTCTTTCATACACCTCTCGGACTGCTCCCTTCTTGTCAGAAAAGCGTACCTCGTAAAAACCCTGGACATTACCTGCCCACCCCGCTGGATAATATGCAAGCGCCTTGCTTACGTCCTTCCCATATTGATTTGGATAAGGATACCACTTAACATCTGTAGCCTCAGTGCGTCTTTCCTTAAATTTCTTCAAGACCGCTTTTGGAACGTTCCTTTCCGAAATGGTATTCGGTTGTATCTCCTGACCGTTAAGCATAAAAATACAAAGAATCATAAATAGGCAGCTTGTAATTTTTTTCATGGATTTCAATTTAAGTTTTGACTTTTTATCAACAAAAAGTCACATGCAAATGTCTACAATTAATTTAATGGTAAGTATTCTTATTGTCATCATACATTCTAATTACCAAAGCAAGTCTCGTGAATTAAGTCACAGATAATACGCTACTTAAGCATTTCCACTTTGACACCAAGTATCCGTTGGGTAAGTAAGGTCCAAAAGGGGCTGATAAAAATCGTAATGGAGATAACAATGACAGTTAGTTGGTAGCTAAATGATGATATCATGTCCGCATGATAACCCAATGAAGCGAGGACAAAACTAAACTCGCCGATCTGAGCCAGAAATGATCCTCCGTAAATACTCTCTCGCCACGAGTTTCCTAGAAGTCTAAGCGAGACTGCATTGATGCCATGATTGCTCAGGTAAACTCCAACAACCAAAAGTCCAATAATCACATAGTTCTTTAGCAGAAAATCCAAATCGATCAGCATCCCAATTGATAGGAAGAAGATAGAAATTAGGATGACACGAAAAGAGTGTAAGCTTTCATGTAGCCATTTTGTTGATGGAGAAGCATGTACAAACAGCCCAGCAATAAATGCACCCAACCCGGCTGACAATTCAAACATGGACGTAAATAATGCTAGTCCAAAACAGACGATAAGGCTTGCAAAGACCTGAAGTTCATGGTCGTTTTTCAACTGACTGCTAAACGGCAATTCAATTGTTTGCTTTTTTAGCAGGTAAACAAGGAAGGCAACGATAACTAGCCCTCCTACTAGTTGCATGCCAATTTGGGTCATCTCCACCTCTTCTCCGCTAAAGAAGGTCATAATTATGATCATTGGAACAATCATGATGTCCTGTGTCAAAAGAATACTTATGACGTTTTGGCCAATCTTCGTCTTGCCAATAAGGCTATCTTCAATTAGCTTGATAACAACCGCTGAACTACTCAGTGAGATGATAAAACCAAGAAGCAAAATCCGTTTAAATTCCCAATCGAGGTAGTAACCCACGGTGAAAACCAGCAGTATGCTTATCAGTATTTGAAGTCCAGTACCAAACAGCGCTATCCTCCACTTGCTGATAAAGTCTTTCAACGAAATCTCCATCCCAATGAAGAACATCAGTATAATCAGGCCAAACTCTCCGATAACTTCAGCAGTTTCATACTCTGTTACCAATTCAAACCCAGACGGGCCGACAATGACTCCAGTAAGTATGTAGGCTATAATATAGGGTTGATTTACACGTTTCAGGAGCAGTCCCAAGAGCAGAATAACACCGCTAACGGCCAGCAGGATATTTAATTCACTTCCAAGTGCGTTTAATAGTATCATGTACCTACCTATTCTCGATTAGCTGAAATGATATTTTCTTCAAGTAGTTTTTTAATCACCAGTTCAGTCACCTCACTTTTGAATTTAAATTCGTCCCTAATATCAAGAACATATGCCTTTATCTTCATTTTCAGCAACGAGGTTTTTTCTTCGTACTCATTCTTAAAAATAACTACAATAGGTTTATTCAAATACACATACCTGGAAACCTTTGCGGCCTCAATTGCAATGCCTCTTGCCACCGTGGTATCTGCATCAATAGGTAAATAAATCTCAGTCACCACCTGACAATTAGATTCTCCAGAATTGGCATTGGAAACTGAGTGACTCATTACTTCTCCGTTGGGTATGGAAACAATACTATCGTCTGGTGTTACGATTCGCGTTAGCCTAAGTCCGATTTCAACTACCTCACCATAGTGGCTACCAACTTCAATTTTGTCGCCCACTTTGAACGGACGATCAAACAAAATCATAATCCCTCCAAAAATATTCTTCAGAATATCCTGTGAAGCAAAACCAACAGCTACTCCAATCGACGCTGAGAAAGCAAGGACTGTGCTTGCAGGAGGGTGAAAAATTCCATTGACAATCAAAAAGACCAGCGCAGCCCAACCAAGGATTTTCACCACTGGGACAAAACTTTTGATCCTTATTCTATACAAAGTGCTTCTTTCAGCAAAAATTTCAAGGATTCTCGAGATAAGTCGGATCAAAAAGTATCCTGCGATTAGAAAGACAATTGCCCAAAATATTTTTGAAATAGAAATCAGCTCAGATAAATCAGGTGGCCCATTCTCGTTAGAGATTTTATCAACAGCGGAGTTGTTAGCTCCGCTGGTAGAATCGCTTTTTTGTTCAGCAGTATCAGCGGCTGTCTGTTCCTGAACAACAATTCTTGCCAAAGAATCAACCTGTGCAGATAACTCAATTGTGGCGAGGAGTGCTAAAAAAACGAAAACGATCTTCTTCATATCAATGGATCAAGTTTTTGGTTCTTAGCAAGTTGACAATGTTCCTAAATACTATTGGATTCACTAGATAAACATTACTTTTCTCTATAATGATGCCATCCTCCAGTAACACCAGCAGATTTAGTCTGGCGTTTGTTTTCGAAGTATTCAGCACAACTGATAACTGCTCCACATCCAATCCATCATGAAGGACAAGAGCATGAAGAGTGTACAGCTTCTCCATTGAGAGCAAGGACAAGAAATCTAGATCAGGTCGCTTGAAGGTACCCATCGTAATAGCATTTCGGTCAACCTTTTTTGTTGATAGAAGCCAAAAGATAAGAGCGAGACTGATATTGCTTTTTGCAAATTCATTGAGCTGAGAGAAAAACTTCTTTTGCAGTAACACTTGCTGCTCCTCTGGGCTCAGTTTATCTATTTTTTTACCAGACGCGCTGGAGTCTGGCTCGAAATGAACCTTGAAACCGCTAATTCTATTTCGCTTGGATATTATACTTAGTATCTGGTCTTCTGTAAGGCTTTCCATCTTGATCGTGTAGCTGAAGAACTCGGCCATATCAATAGATTTGCATAAGTAATCCCAGGTATAAATGGTAGTTGTAGTAATCCAAAAAACGTTTTGACACGTACGATTTATCAGGTGAAAAAGCATCTTTAATGCACTGAATCCATGAATTTTGCGGAGATAAATACTTTGAAGGTTTTCCAAAATTAAAACCCTTCTCTCACCCTCATTTAGATGTATCACAATATCATCAATCTTGGTAAATGAATCATTCTGAAGCATTTCGCGCATCAATTGAATCAATCCTTCTTCCGAGTGTATTCGTTCCTCAGAAGAAAATCGAGTCAAGGGATACTTGAACTCGGCCTTGTTGATTGCATAATTGATAAAAGATGTGAGGCCTCCCCACTTCTCGCCAACAACTGAGGTGGTTGCATATCTACCAAGTTCCCAACTTTCAAACGCTGTTGCCAGCAGGGTATATTCCGCTGAACGTCCAACAAACAATTCCATATCTTCGGTTGGCTCCAGCTCATATAATCTCTGGTAAACAAGCGGCAAATTTTGAATTACCATTTGAGATTCCTGAAGAAAATCTGAAACCTCACGATCAACAGTTGCAACTTTGGAAATTCCTACAAATCTACTTTCAAGCCTCTGAATCTTAGCTTTCAGGTTCTTGTAGCCTCTATTAAAAACAGTTACCGCCAGCCGTTTCCGAGCTCTCAATTTTTCTTTAAACTCTTTCTTTAATTCCTCAGCCTGTTTTGCAGCCTTTGCTTTAGTAATCCGTAGTCTAAGTTCGCCGACATTTTCATTGCTGGTCAGATCAAGGATCTGAGTGCAAAATGACAGGATCTCTTTTTCTAAGGCTTCATTGCTTCTAATCATAGATGACTTCAGTAATTCTCTGATTTCACCAAGTCTAGTCGCCGACCTTTTAAGTCCCTCAATTGCGATTGAGGTTGCTTCCTTTGAGCTTCCGCCTTCCATTTCAAGTGCTGCTCTTGCAGAAGTAATACTAAAAATTACGATCTGATCCAGATCGTTTGCAAACGATGTTGTTTCCTGAAGTGCGCCAAACAATTCCTTCTTGATCTCCTCTAATCGAGCCTCAAATACTCCTAGTGTTTCGAATGAGATAAGTTCATAGAGAGAAATCCTTTTCAATTCTTCGGACTCCATTGGGGCATCGTATTCATGGTTTTTAACAATCACGTGCTCCTCAGAAAGTTTTTCTACATGGTGCCTAATGTTTGTTTCCAATTTTGCCACCATGCTTGTGATATTCTGGCTTGAGAGCTTATTACAAAGCTTAGGCACCAATTCTCGATCTAATTTCCTAGCAGCAAGTGTTTCTAGGTTTTTTAATTCCTTACCTAGAGACTTCCCGCTTTTCTGAATCGTGGTTACAGACTTTTGAATGAACAAATCGATTTCATCCATTTCAGGGTCGACTTGTTCTATGAATTTTACCGTCTGTTTCGATTTGAAACTTTCCAACTCCACCAGTGTTCGGCTCCTAAGAACATGAATATCAAGCTCAGAACGCCACTCCTCAAAAAATGCAAAAATTGTATTGTTCCAATTTAAATTATTGCGAGCCCAGCTATTCTCCGCTTGCAGCGATAGGTTTAAGACACGTGCTTTCGAAAGTTTGCGACTAGGAAATTCGAAGGTTCCAGCTCTGTCGTAATTTTCCTTAAAGCCTTCCAGACTGGACTTCAAAGCTTCTTTTAGGGTTTTTTCAATCTTCTTAGAAATATCTGCTTGAAGGCCCTCTACCTCACTTCTAATTTCTGTTCTATTTACTTGGGAGCTTGAAATAGCTCCTTCCCATTGCTTGATTTTTAAGTACTGCAAACAAAGGTCTTTGTAAAAATGGTCAGTGATCAACCGAAGAGCCAGTGGTAACTCGACATTAAAATGATTAATCACCAGGTTTTTAAATGGCACCTGATGCTTCCAGTACGAAATGGGAATTTTGCTTTTTCTGAAGAGATTCAAAAGAGTCGTAGGTCCCTGACTGAGATGAAACAGTATTCTCTTCGTTAATTTTCCAAACTTAATTCTTAGTGAATCGCTAGGAGTACCATGAAACCTTTCACGATTCTGCTCAAGTATGTGGGTGTCATCCAGATCATCAAAGATCGATTGTAATGAAGCACTGAGTTCGATATAATGGGCGGAGAATTTCTGTTCCTCACGAATCGTCCAGCCATTATCAAGTAGGACATGGAGTTTCGATTTGTGAGCCGCTACTATGGTCTCATTCTCCAGCTTGTCCTTAGGCAAATTTGAAAATTTTTCAACTTTATCAAAGATTGCCAGCAACCGACTGATTTCATCGCTCAGTTGGCGTTTGATAACCTGTAAATAATGCGTTCTATAAGCGCTTTGAATCTGCTTGAAAACTTCTTCTATCGTGGACATTCTCAGATTTAGAATTCGGATTCCTCTAGTAGTGATTTCATTTTTAAAACATCAGTAGCCAAAATATGGAGTTGATAGGAATCCCGGTCTATTTTCATTCGTTCTGCTGTCATTTTTTGGATTTCCTTCTCTGTTTCAAGAATGTTGGTCAAGGATTCTGATATGTTGAGATACAATTTTCGTGTTTGAATGGTTTTTAGAAAGAAATCGATAAAATGTCTGTTGTAGGTGAAATAGTGATCACGCGAGGAGACTGCCTCATTTTCATCCTTGAACAAGCCTCGAACCCCTTCCTGAATTCTCTTGTTCGTTCTATCAATTTCAGGAACCGCATGATTATCAATGTACGCTTTTATACCAACCAGGCAAGCACGTAACTCTGGGCTTTGGCCTCTAAAATGCACGAGTATTTTTCGCTCTTTTGCATTTGTAACTTCAACGTTCTTGTCAGGCAGCACCGATGAAGCCACAGATCTGAAACCAAAGATTCCTACAATGGACTCTGTAGTTCCTTTGAAAGCTTTATACACATTGAAGCCGTTCGGAACCAGGACATAATATCCTCGAATATAGTCTTCTAGAAAATCAACCTGAGCAAGAATACTATCAGGAAGTGTTATATTAATTTCATATTGATTAATTGCCTCAACCAAAGCGTAAACTCGCGCCGAGTCTGATGGATACAAGGCACTTTGTAGGTTGTCTGATTCAAGTTCAAGTTTGGCAACTCGCTCGTTTAGTTTCCTCACATTACCTGGATAATTTGCAAGTGTGTTGTAGTAATTCCCGATCAGTCGCACTTGCGATTTCCTAAGTGGGCTACAGGAGCCCATCAGTAGAACTAACACAACAACCAGAAGATTTACGTAGATTCTTTTCATTTCTTCATTCAAATACTCAACTAATATAGCCCTCTTACTTGCATTGTCAATTAGGACTTCTTTTCTAAAATAAGTCACCATCGAAAACTAACTTGCGCGCAATCAAGATATATTGAATATGAATACACTTAGCGAGTTGAGAGAAATTTATCCCGTCTTTCAAATAGGTGCCAGTTTGGTTCTGATCATTTTCTACATGATTTCGAGAAAAATCCTCGTAGGAGTTGTTCTCCGACGAGCCCTGAAAAACAATTTTGAAGAGACAAGAGCTACCTACATCAAAAAAGCTGTGACCGCTGGGCTTGTCATTATTCTTATTGTTTTAGTCGGAATTGTCTGGGAAATCTCGATGAGTGGATTGTCTGTTTATGTAGCATCATTTCTAACTATTGCCGGAGTTGGGCTTTTCGCTAATTGGTCCATTATAAGCAACATCACCGCCTCCGTGATTCTCTTTTTCTTTTTCCCTTTTAAAATTGGTTCAAAAGTAAGAGTGGTAGATGGAGATAATTCTGCGGAGGGCGAGGTGGTCGGGTTGTCACTTTTCTCAATAAGAATCAAAAGGGAGGATGGAAATGAAGTGTACGTTCCAAATAACTTGGCTATTCAAAAAACGATTGTCGATTTGGGAGGAACAGCAGATTAACGACCATCGAAATGGAAGGTCAGGACAGGTCTGCTCGTATGTTCAGCTACCTCCTCTGCCAGATCACCACCGTGAATTAATCGCCGAATTCCAACTTTCTTATGAACACCCATGGCAATTAAATCTGCGCTTACTTCTTCAGAGTAGTAAATAATACCGTATTCCTCATCCTCATGATTGTAAACATTGACAGTGTAATTCTCAATTGAGTATTTATCTACCATTGTTTTCAACTCAACCATTGTATCCACGTCATTGGCATATTTATCTCTAGTATTGATTTTCACAATATGGATTTTGGCACCGAACAGCTTTTGCAACTCTTTTAGCAACTGGACCAATTGTGGGTGTTCGTCTTTTAAGTCGGTGGCGTACACGATGTTTTGAATAGGATTCCCTTTTATCAACTGGTTTACGGTCAAAATCGGAATTTTTGAGGTCCTGACAAATTTATCCGTCAAGGATCCAATGAAAAGGTCTTCCATTGCTCCCTGACCTTTTTCGCCCATCACGATTAAGTTCGCTTTCTCCCAAATCGCTAAATCCCGGATCTCCTTGTATGGATCACCAACTTTTCGGACAATCTTCATTTCTACATCATCGTTTGCTTCCTTCAACGACTGCAATTCCCGATCCACTTTAGCTACCAATTCTGCTACAAAAACACCAACCATATCGTCGGTAAGATTTTCCCCTGTGGAAGAAAAAGATGCTGACGGGGCCTCCACAACATGCACAAGTATAATCTCACCATTTGATGCTTTTGCAAGACTTTTCGCCAGAGAAAATGCACTGTAAGAGGTAATTGAAAAATCAGTAGGTACGACAATTTTCATGTTTTGAGTTTTTGAATTTCTTCAGCAAGATTGACTAGTAAGTTAAGCAATGGAGAAGTGAGTTTTGTTAACCCTCGTTTGTAAGAAGGATATTTTTTTTACCTGGGTATTACTTGAGGCGACCAAATAAGTCTGCGTCAGGCACAGCTACTCACCTCTCTAAAATAGAAAAGCAGAGGCCAAAGGCCTCTGCTTTAATTTTAATCTATTTAACTTATTTAACCTACTGCTTAACTAGTAAGCTTGAGGATCGGTAAGAACCATCCTCCGAAGAGACTGTTACTATGTAAGTTCCACTTGCCAAATTCACTGCACTTATTTCAGCATCGATTTTACCAAGTGAGGAGATGGCTGTTCGCTCTGCAACCAAAATTCCCTGGTTGTCATGAACTCTGATAACGAATTTGCCTTCATTTTCCACTTTCATTTTAACCGCTATTTTTTCATCAAATGGGTTAGGAAAAGCGACCATCTCATCATCTTCCTCATCCGGAACTGTATTGGCCATTCCGAACGAAACGGGCACTGCACCAGAAAAATGATTGTTGATACAGAAGACACCATCTACATCAAAACCATCCGCATTTTTACCAAATAGTGACGGATTGGATGTGTCTACGATTCTGATATACTGCATTTCCATCAGTCCACTTGCCGCTATATCAAAGTCTCCATCCTTGCATGTTGAACCTACAAAGAGGTAGTCAATACCGTCTAGCGATACATATACATCTGCCGTTTCTGGGTAAGTTTCGCATGCCTTGTTCACATCATTAAATGAAGTCTCAATGACCTTGAAGTCATTGCCTGGCTGGTCTACTATGATACTACCTAGCTTAATATCGATAGATCCTCCAAAGCCCAAGGAAACAAAGTTGTATTCATCATTTTCCTCAGGTGCTCCTAGCGCATTGTTTGTTTTACTTCTCCTATTCAACACCTTCTTCCCATTTTTTCTGAAGCCTTGATTAAATGCTACGATTTCATCCCCGTTACATGAGTTATCAACGTCACACATTTCGCCACCAGAAGCTTTGACATTTTCTTGCTCCACTCCGTCTGCATCTATCCATGTAATACGTGTAGTGTTTGGAGAACCAGGAACCGTTTCAGTGTAGAAGAAGGTTTCACCCTCTTCCTCAACCCATAGGCTACTTGTCTGCGTTGTACCGACAACCTCCCACGTTGCCATTACCTGGAATACGTTCGGGTTTGTAACTCTCCATCTTCTAAAGAGGTCAGGATTATTACTACAAACAGAAGTCAAGTTGAGATCCAGCAATTCGCAAGGAGTTTCAATCGACTCCGAAATCGTCTCCTGAGACTGATCATCTCCATCAAGCCACCTTAGTTTAAGTGTATTTGGCCGATCCATCAGCGTGCTGCTGGCAAAGAAATTATCTCCAGGCTGCAATGTGATATCATCAAATTGGCTAGAACCAATAATAAACCAAAAGGCATCCCACTCAAAGGTGTTCGGATTATGAACTTTCCACATACGCTCTTCGTCAGGATTATCCGAACATACAGCCTCAAGCTCCATATCCAACACAACGAAATCCAGCACCGTCAAATTGATTGCTACAGGTGCTACAGGTGTATGTGGATCATTGCTTTCAATTAAGAAATTCTCAGAATAGTCACCTGGTAAAAGAGTTTCGGCAGAAATGTTGATACCAACTGTCTCTTCACCTGAAGGCACCACGATGCCTGAACTGTTCACGGTGACCGAAGCGAAACTTGGTACTGTCGTAACATCGTACTCAAGATCAACATCTCCAGAATTCGTAACAATGAATGATGTGTCTGCATCAAACCCTTCAAAGAGGGTTAGCGACAATGTATCTGGAATCACCCCAATAGTCGCTGGTTGTACTACAGTCAAGAAGGCTGGTACAGTCACTTCAGGGTTTTTCAGATCATCACTACAAACAATCAAGTTGGTCATGTAATCACCTACATCCAACGATGAAGCATCGAATGTCACTTCAATATCAAGCGAGCCTCCCCCCGGTACGACACCGGCTGTTTGATCAATGCTTAACCAAGGAACCCCGATCACCACGTCATCAATCTGAGCGTACCAATCAAAATCGCCAGAATTCGGATCATAATAGTGCCATCTAACTTGGAAGGAGGTGGCTCCAGCCAAGAATGTATCCAGTTGAATGGATACTAGTTCAGCAGGCATGCTAAAGAAGCTTCCATGATCTTCATTCCAACTTAACATGTTTGTCCAATTAAGTCCACCATCTGTAGAAATGTCTACATCAAGGAAATCCGATGCAGCAAAATTTTGATAGTTGACCAGGTATTCGAGAACTAGTCCATCCTGACCATCTACTTGAATCTCAGGAGTGATTAACTCAGTATCAAACTCTGCTGAACCGAAGGCATCACTACTTGTGGTAGCAGCTTCTCCAGATCCAGAATAATTGCCCTCTCCATAATCAGCAGCAAACTGCCAAGTCACACCCGTTCCTTCATTATCTACCACCGACCAATCTGCTGGTGGGAAGGTAGCATCTTCAAAGTCCTCAAATAACAATGCTACGGTTCCCATTCGACCTACTGGTGTATTGTTTGGATCATTGGTAATCGGCTCACCATCACCGGCTAGTTTAGCCATGATGCGACTATCCTCTCGCCAATCTCTGAATGACGGAACTGCGTCAGTGCTAGAGGAAGTACCTGTAGGCACAACCAAGTTTCCATCAATATTGATCTTAAAGTTTAGATCTGCAACTCCAACATTGCTCACTGTCAGCATCTGAGTTGACATGCTCTTCTTAGGAAGAGATTCCGTAAGAGTATCTGGGGAGACTGCTATGATCTGCGGATCAATGACCGTCAGTGTCGTCGGCAATAAGAATGGGTTGTTCGATGGATCATTATTGTTGATAACCAGATCTTCTTCGTAAACACCACCATCCAGATTCGTCGCATCAAAAGTCACAGTCACATTCAAGGAATCGCCTGCTGCAATGTTTCCTGCTCTTGGAGCAACGGACAGACTAAGTTCCGGAATGATACCATCAACAATTTGTAGGTTGTCAATATCAATCGTCGGACCTGGAACCTCCATCAAACTTAGCAGAACGATCTGTTCGATAGACCCTGCAAAGCCATTTCCCGTGAAGACCAAAGCATTGTCGAAGTAGACCGAAAAATCATTCGTGGTTCTATTTACTTCAATTTTTACTTCAAAATAACCATCTGGCTTAGCTATCGGAATCGTTTGGAATTCTCCTCCATTATCGGAAACGAAGACGCGAACACTGTCATCTGGATCAAAACTCAGTCTTGTCACAAGAAACCCTTGCACATTGGACTGAGGAATAATTTGCCAGGTAACACCCGCATCTCCAAGATCGATTAACATAGATGTGGACGAAATGTCTGCCGTTCCTACGCCAACGTCAGGAGTAAATGCCAGCGTTTGCCCTAATCCATCGGATACACTTCGAATGTGTTGATCATTTCCTCCTGGATTGGCGGAGTCGATTACCCAATTCACAAATTGACCTGCCCAACCCTGCTGCAGGTTGATATCTCCTGGTCCAAAGTCTTCAAAGTTGGTTGAATACAACACATCTGAAAACTCCACAGGTGGTTCTATCGCAAAACCTGATCCAACTCCCAAAGGCTTAATTGCCTGGATGCTGAATAAGTCTACCTGCCCATCTTGATCTTTCTTGAGTCCACTTCGAGCAAATGGCTCACCGCCTGCCGATGTGGTCGGAACCGTTCCAACATTAGGAAAGTTGCCTTCAAAATCGAAGTCCAATGCACTTTCTCCGGAGTTGGAAATCGTGACCACTTGACTTGCTGATCTTCCTGCAACCAATTCTTGGTCCAAAGATTCGGGATCAACGGATATTTCAGCAGGCTCCAATTCCTCCATGGAAACTACCACCCCTACAGTGGGTGTGTTCACTGCATTGCTATTGACAATGATCCCAGCTACATAGAAACCAGGGTTGACAACTGTCGGATCAAATTGTAGCTCTATCTCTGCGGTTTCCCCTACAGGAACAGTCCCAGCAGTCTGATCTAGTGCTAGCCAAACCTCGGTATTCTCCGTGATTAGTACATCATCAATTTGTGCATACCAATCAAAGTCTCCCGTGTTTGGATCATAATATCTCCATCGAAGCATCATTTCATCAGCTCCTACGATCGCATCATCAAGTGAAATATTTACCTGCTCGCCCGGAGTAGCCCTGAAAGCTCCATGGTCTTCGTTCCAACTCAGCAGGTTTGTCCAACTTGTCCCTCCATCGGTGCTAATGTCCAGGTCAAGAAAATCCAGACCTCCAAAATTTTGGTAGTTGACATTATAGGTTACACTAATGCTCGTCTTACCGGCAATATTGATGATTGGCGTCCTTAACTCAGTGTCAAATTCAGCTGCGCCAAATGCATCACTACTTACTGTAGCCGCCTCGCCCACACCTGAATAGTTGGTTTCGCCAACATCTGCTGAAAACTGCCATTGAACGCCAGTGCCTTCATTGTCTACTACGGTCCAACCCGCTGGTGGGAAGACTCCTCCTTCAAAATCCTGGCTAAGTATTTCCTCACCAATGGTTATGAACAATGGTTGTGGGTCGTCCAGATCTTCGATTACGCTCGACTGAACATTGTCTTGTTGAAGCTTTACTTGTACTCGGTTATCAAGAATTGCGTCATTGGTAGCATAGCCGTTTAGCTGCTCACTCAATTCAGTTGTTGTGATTCCAAATTCTGCTCCTATCACCGACAGGTCAAAATCAAGTGGATTTCCACCTGTGTTTTCGATTGTTACAATTCTGGTCTCTGGCTTGTTAAAATCCACCACTGCCTGAACCACCGTTGGGTCAACAAAAATTGATGGATCTCCAACAACAGACAAAGTCGCTGGCACGATGACTGACTCATCAGCACCTCCATTTATACTCGCTACGATGTTTGTTACATAAGTGCCAAATTCTTGCTGCGTCGCATCAAAGGTCACTTGAATATCAACGGACGTTCCGGCACCAATTACTCCAGCAACTGGATCCAAAGAGATAAATGGTACGCCACGCTCAACTTCACCATCAAGAATTTGAAGCTCGTCCATATCGAACGTTGGTCCAGCAATCTCCATTGCAGAGAGAAGGACCAGTTGCTCAATGTCTCCAGCAAAGCCAAGGGCACTAAACACCTCTTCGTCATCAAAAGAAATAGTGTATTCTGAAGTTGCTCTGTTGACTTCAATATCTACCTTAAAATACCCTGCTGGTGTCGTAACACTCAATGCTTGGAAAACACCGCCACCTAATCCGTCGGACACAAGAGCATCAATGCTTCCATCAGGGTTAAACCGCAGTCTCGTATTCACAAGTGCCGCAGTATTGGATTGCGGGATCAGTTCCCATGTGACTCCTGCTCCTTGAATATTGATCCGGGCAGACATTGATGAGAAGTCCTCGGAACCAATCGGCACCGCTGGCGAAAAAGCCAACGTTTGTCCAAAGCCATCAGATAAGCTTCTGATGTGCTGGCTTCCCTCCGATGGGTTTGAAGTATCAATTACCCAATTGACAAATTGTCCAACCCAACCATCCTGTCCGTTAATATCGCCAAGCAAAAAGCCTTCAAACCCTGAAGCATACTGTTCGGTAGTCATTAATCCTGCAAAGCCATCGGTAATGGCACTTGTGCTTAATGGATCAATATTCACTCCAGCAAAAGGAGTGGTTCGTTTACTCATTTCTGTTCGCGAAGCTCTTCCGGGCGATAAGGTTACAATAGACGCTCCAAGACCTACTCCCCCTTCTGCATCCACAAGTGTGATATCAAATGTGACCTCTTCATCACTGACATTGGTCAGTGTAAGTGTTTGCATTGAGGTTTGCCCTTTCTCAAGAGATTCTGTCAATTCTGTTGGGCTCGCAACTACCAGTTCCACTGGCGCATCAAAGAACCTGACATCATCAATCGCCATGTCTCCAAGGAATCCGTCAGTTACAACAGCCCCTCTAATCCCTCTGAATACAACTCTTACCGTATCCCCATAGTCAGCTAAAGAAATAATCTGTAATTGATATGGATCATTCTGTAGTGTTTGTACTGGTGCGTTTCTAGTGAAAACGTTGGTGGTACTATCACCCACTTCGTCTATTACTTCCACTTCAAATGAAACAATGTCATCGCCAAACAAATGATACCAGAATTCAAAAGAAGGATTCTCCAGAGAACTGATCACCACAGGAGGTGAAGTGAACTCTGTGGTGTCTCCAACTGCTCCACCAGATGACTCTGTATAGACATAGAAACCATTTGCTGTTCCAGTTGTATGATCTACCAAGGGACCAGTCGCCCCATTAAATCCACCAGTTGGCGTTGGTCCATTCAGCACCGCCCAAGTGTAGGGAGGTGTAGCCAGTACTTCCCAGTCTCTTGGAACTGATCCTGGTCCGTTTTCTCCATTATCAAAATTTTCCAAATATGGAAACTCAGTGATGATCAGTGGTGGTGGATTTACTGTTACTTGAAACAC
>JBDWQX010000072.1:0-6138 GCA_039986395.1 Cyclobacteriaceae bacterium | reverse complement strand
ATGTGTCCATTGAAACATCAGTTTTGTTCTGGCAACGGCTCGAGAGATTACGAAATCAAATGGACCTTTAACCTTTTCAGCTCGTTGGTGTTCTGATGTGAGATTTTGCAACCCGATTGCGCTAGATACTTCTTGCACCACTTTGATTTTCTTTCCAATGGAGTCAACTAGATGAAATTGGACTTCGGGGAAGAAAATAGCTAGTGGTATTCCAGGGAATCCACCGCCGGTTCCTATGTCCAATATTTTGGTTCCCTTCTCAAACTGAGTGAATTTGGCAATTGCCAAACTGTGCAGCACATGACGGACATAGAGCTGATCAATATCTTTTCGACTTACAACATTGATTTTACTATTCCAATCTAGATAGAGTGGATGAAGTTGTTGGAATTGATTTTTCTGTTTCTCAGAAAGGGAAGGGAAATACTTATGGACAATACTTACATCCAAAATCAGATGTGTGGTTTTTTATCTTTAACCAGCTCATACATGAGTTCGCGGGCCCTGTGTAGTTGCGCTTTCACAGTTCCAAGTGGCGCTTCAATCTCTTTCGCTATTTCGTCATACGAAAGCTCGTCGAAGTATCGCAACTTAACCAGACGTTGATATTTTGCCGGCAGCTTGGTAACGAACATTCTGACCAGCTCGATTTTCTGAGTTTTTATTGTCTCTTCATCAGGAGTGAGGTTGCGGTCCTGTACATCGATGTTTACCGAATCACCACTGTCGTCAGTGAAAGAACTATTGAGACTGTAAGTATCTAGTTTCTTCTTCCGGATGAAATCAATCGCATTATTGGTTGCGATTCTGAATAGCCAGGTACTGAATGTGTAGTCCTTTTTGAACCGACCTAGATTTTTGAAGGCCTTTGCAAAAGCTTCGATGGTCAAATCCTCTGCGTCATCAACATTTCGAACCATCTTAAGAATCATGTGATAAACTGGCTTTTTGTACCGATCCATTAGTTCCGCGTACGCAGAATCGTCATTGCCTTCAGTGGCAAGATCTATAAGTTTAAAATCACGTAACGCTTTATCCGAAAATTGACGGTTCAATTCTTCCATCTAATGTCCTTTACAAATTTTGACCTAATTGCGATAACCGGTAAAAAAACCGCATACATAAGCTCAACGAGTGGAAGCCAGATATAGTTGAACCCAACCCCCATTTTGCTATGGGCAAATCTATATCCGATCGCCTTAATGAAGAGGTAAAAAAGGATAATCGGCAGAATATTTTCTCCACGAATAAAAGGTATTAACGTCCATGCCAAAAATAGTGAACCGCCAAAAAACAGGTGTAGGAGCTGATCAGCTAACGAATATGCTCCTCCAACAGACAAGTGCCTAATCTTTTGAGAAACGTATTCTGCCCATTTCTGCTTTCCCATGGTAAACACCAATGACTCGAAACCTACAAATATTTCAGTATTTTTTGAGTTGGCATTCTTTTGAATAAATAGGTCATCATCACCTCCTACGACCGATTTAAAATCAGAATACCCGTGATTTTCTAGGAAGAATGATTTTTCTATTGCCAAATTTCTGCCCACTCCCATATACGGTTTTCTCAATAAGGCCATGGATAGATAATTAAATGCAGTTAAGAAACCTTCGAATTGAATGAAAGTTTGTAGCAGCGTTCCAGTGCTTTTGTATGGAGAATAACCAAGCAGGATTTTTGAGCTTGCTGTGATCCTACTATTTAGCCGATGTAGCCACTCATTTGAGGCAGGGATACAATCTGCATCTGTAAAGACAATCCAAGCTCCACTAGCAGCACCGACTCCTTGTGTAAGTGCATGTTTCTTATGATCCCATCCTTCTGGTGTTTCATCTATTTCAATAATTTTGATCTTCAACAAATCTTGATTTCGGAGAAATTGTGCACTGCTATCATTGCATCTGTCTAGGATGATGATGATTTCGAAATTGATATGCGTTTGTGATAGCAGCTTTGGGATAAGTTTTTTTAGATTTTCAAGTTCGTTTCGAGCGGCTACTACTACCGAAATAGAAACTGGTTTGGCAGCTATTTCTTTTCTATATCGAGCGAATTGAGTTGATTGAAAAATTGTAATTACAATTTGAATTGTGATTGCCGATATCCAAATGCTAAAAATCATTCCTGTTAAACCGTATTTTTGCGCTCACTTATAATTAATGAATGAAATTCAATCTCGATCACAAGGATAGCAAATCAGGTGCAAGAGCGGGCACTATTAAGACTGATCATGGAGAAATTCCAACACCAATCTTTATGCCAGTTGGAACGGCGGGAACGGTAAAGGCTGTTCACCAAAGGGAGCTCGAGGATGATATTTCTGCAAAAATAATCCTTGGAAACACCTATCACTTGTTTATGCGACCAGGACTGGACCTGCTTCAACAGGCAGGAGGGCTTCATAAATTTAATGGGTGGCAAGGACCTATCTTAACTGATAGTGGAGGTTATCAGGTGTACTCCCTGGCAGATAGTCGGAAGATTGTAGAAGAAGGGGTAAAGTTTCAATCGCACATCGATGGATCGAAGCATTTTTTCACCCCAGAAAATGTAATGGATACCCAACGGGTGATCGGAGCGGACATTATGATGGCCTTTGATGAATGCACGCCTTATCCGTGCGATTACGAATATGCTCAACGCTCCATGCACATGACACACCGTTGGTTAGATCGGTGTGTTAAGCGATTTGATGAGACAAAATCTGCTTATGATTACGATCAGACACTTTTTCCTATCGTTCAAGGTAGTACGTACAAAGATTTAAGAACGCAATCAGCGGAGTATATTGCAAAAACAGGTCGTGAGGGAAATGCAATCGGCGGACTGTCCGTTGGGGAGCCAGCAGAAGATATGTACGAGATGACAGACTTGGTTTGCGGAATATTGCCGACAGACAAACCGCGCTACCTGATGGGAGTTGGAACACCTGCAAATATTTTGGAGTGTATCTCTCTCGGTGTGGACATGTTTGATTGCGTGATGCCTACCAGAAATGCCAGAAATGGAATGATTTACACGACAGCTGGGATCATAAATATCAGGAACGAAAGATGGAAAGATGATCTATCAAAAATTGATGCTGGACTGAAAGGATATGTAAGTAATTTTTACTCGAAAGCATATTTGCGACATTTAGTGATCAGTAATGAAATACTTGGCTCACAAATTGCCAGTATTCAAAATCTAAGTTTCTATCTATGGCTGGTAGGAGAAGCCAGAAAGCAGATATTAAATGATAATTTCGCTAGCTGGAAAGAAGGAATAATTAAGACCGTTTCGCAAAGACTGTGAAAAAACTGGACTGGTACATATTAAAAAAACTACTTATCACATTTGTGTTTGTGGTTGGTCTGCTTGAGTTGGTTATTTGTGTGATCGACTTTACAGAGAAGAACGACGACTTCATTAAGAACGAGGTTACTGGAAAGCAGATTTGGGAGTACTACATGAGCTTCATGCCCTATATCGCAAGCCTACTAACTCCTATTACTGTTTTTATTACCACAGTTTTCGTTACTGCAAAGCTTGCAGCCAAGACAGAGATTGTGGCGATTCTAGCAAGTGGAGTAAGCTTTAAGCGACTTATGCTGCCATACTTGTTTGGTGCTGTAATGTTTGGTGTCTCAAGCTTTTACCTGAACAGTTACATTATTCCAGACGCGAATAAGTTTAGGATATCCTTTGAACTGGAATACTTGAAGGATCCGTTCTACTATGCAGGGAAACACGTTCACTTCAAAATCGGTGAAGAGGGCTACATCTATCTGTTCAGATACGACAACAGAAGAGATATTGGTAATGTAGTTACTCTGGAAAAGATCCGAGACCAACGATTGATTGAGAAGATTAATGCAAGGCAAATTAGGTGGGATAGTGCAGGAGTGTGGACCTTGAGGAACTGGCAAAAGAGGACAATTCTGGATAATGAAGAGATTATCGAATCTGGAAAATCGCTAGATACTTTGCTGAACCTTTCCCCTAGTGATTTCACAAGCAAAGAGCGGCATCAGGAAACTATGACGATGACTGAATTGAATAAATATATTTTACTTCAACAATCACGTGGTGCGGATGATGTGCACTTATATCAAATTGAGAAATACATTCGGATCATGCAACCTTTCACCGTCATCGTTTTGATGTTCATCGGTGTCATTGTGTCAGCTAAAAAATCCCGTCAGGGGACTGGTTTTCAAATTGCCCTGGGATTTTTAATTGCGTTTGCCTTCATTATTACGTTTATCATGGCCAATGCCATTGCAGAAGCTGGGTCCATGAATACCATACTTGCTATTTGGATTCCTAACATCATTTTCTCTGTAGTGGGACTACTCCTATACAAGACCGTTCCAAGATGACGCAAGGAAGGAAGGATTACCTGCACCTGCACTTTATAGTTCTGATTTGGGGGTTTACAGCCATTCTTGGTCTAGTAATAGATATGCCTCCCGTGGAGATGGTTTTTTATCGAACATTGATTGCCACGTTTGGGGTGTTCATTGTTATAAAAGTCATGGGGAAGAGCTTCAAAATTGGTAAACGAACTGATTATTGGATTATACTCGGTACTGGAGGATTGATAGCGATTCATTGGATTACTTTTTTCTTGTCAGCACGAGTATCAAATGTGTCTGTTTGCCTTGCAGGCCTGGCCACTGGTTCGCTATGGACAGCTTTCATTGAACCCCTTTCGGTGGGAAGAAAAATAAAGGGATACGAGGTGCTACTTAGTGTTGTAGCATTTATGGGAATTGGGGTGATCTTCAATGTTGAGTTTGATTACCTAGCAGGTTTGTTACTGTCGTTGTTATCCGCGTTCATGGCAGCTTCTTTTTCTGTTATCAACAGTAAGCTGACACAGAAATATGATCCCTATGTGATCACATTTTATGAGATGATAGGTGCTTGCATATCAATCGCTTTGTTCTTTCCATTTTATGGGACTTACTATGCCGATGGATTACAGTTGACTGGCAGCTTGATGGATTTTTTCTATCTAATTATTTTAGCTGTCATCTGCACTGTATACGCACATTCTGCTTCGGTGGAATTAATGAAAAGGATGTCCGTATTTTCCATAAACTTGACTATAAACTTAGAGCCCGTCTACGGGATTATCTTAGCTCTTCTCATTTTTGGAGAAAGCGAAGAAATGAGTTCAGGGTTTTATTTAGGGACAGGATTGATCCTCGCCTCTGTGTTGCTATATCCATTGTTAAACAAGCGTTTCAAGCAGAAGGCACTTTCCACAGACCTGATGAGGTAGAGTACTTAGCTGATCCATATTTCTGAATGGTAGACTCTTGGTATACCCCTAAAACATTCCCAAGATCAGCCGTAGGGGTAGTTTCGCTTGAAACAAATGTCACTATTCAAGCGAATGAATTGGAGAGCGCTAAGCATTCTTTCAATTTTCCTTTCTTCTGGAAAAATTTTAAGTCAGACTCTGCCCGCACCCCTGGTAATTGATGGGGTATCGTGCGGTGCGGGTAATTTGGTCTTGGTTGCTGAAAGTGAAATTATCGACCTTGATCTGATATTTAATTGGTATTCTAGTCCTGAAGACGGACTACAACTGTTGGGAAGTATTGAAGGTTCTCAAGGTAAAGCAGAGTTTATTACTCCTACTTTAACAAGTAGTGAGACTTTTTTTGTTGGGATCAGCCTCAACGGTCAGTCAAGTGGACTGGTACCCGTTGTTGCTACGATTGAAAATTATGCGTCCATCGCGGAGGCGACTAGAATAGAATTATGTGATGAAGTGGTACTTCATTCAAACTCAACTTTTGTTCAAGAGGAAGTGTCCAACTATCAGTGGCAAAGGTTGACTGCACAGGAAAATGGTGAAGCACTATTCGAGAATGTGGCTGATGAGACAGCTGAAGTTGCCATTTTTGATGAGATCGGTTTTTATAGAGTGGTGATCACTAGGTCGGATGGCTGCCAGGCAATTTCCAGTGAGGTCGAAGTAACAGATAATCAACTCCTATATTCCCTACCATTAGGAGCAGGCGAACACTGTTTTACAGATAATGAATTTACACATACAGTGGAGCTTTCGAGTGAATATGGAAGAGAGATCACCGAGTATATATGGGAAGAGTCGAGTAACGGAACAGACTTTACAGAAAT
>JBDWQX010000071.1:0-3301 GCA_039986395.1 Cyclobacteriaceae bacterium | reverse complement strand
CGTTTATGAAGATCGCATTGTTGAACTTTTTGAAAAAATTTCCGTCAAGCGAAGAGGAGGTTTCGCGGGTACTTGGCAGAGCTGCTATAACAACATCAACATCCGACAGGTCTCCCAGCGTATCCCAATTTCGTATTTCGTCAAACGACTTGACAGATCGTTGAGAACGATTTAGACCAACAATTTTCTTTACTTGCCCTCCCAGCTGTCTGGCAATTGCTTCACCTATAGAACCGGTTCCCAGTACCAATACCTTTTGGTCATACAAGTTAGAAGTCGGAATTTGATTCCAAGATTTACTTCTTTGATTTTCGTAGATGGGAAAAAGAGATTTGAGTTCAGCTAAAATTTGAGCGAGACAAAATTCACCCATTTTCCTGCCCAAATCTCCAGTGGTTCTTGTGATGATCGTTTCGTGGGAAAGCGAGGGAATTCTTAAGTACGAGTCTACCCCAGCTCCAAAAGCATGTACCCATTTGATATGTGAGATATCCTCGTCGATTATGAAATTGAACCCAGCAATTGCATTTACCTCAGGTAGTAGTGATTTGATATCCCTCCCTTCGGCTTTAAGAATTTCAACAGATGGAAAGTCGACTTTTATGAAATCATAAAACTTCCCGGAGAGTCTTCCAGATGTTAGTATGCGATATTCCACAATTCAATGTGGTGTAAGTTACTGGAGACAAGTGGTCTCTATTGGACTAATTTATAGAAATCAGTATAAAGCTCCTGTTAAGAAAATGGAAAATGATCTATCCCTCAACGAGGGAAGAGCCTTTTCAGCATGTTCGGAATTGACTCATACAAAAAGAAAGCAGCCTCTTTCGAAGCTGCTTTTCCATTTTGCTAGTGCCAGTGTCCTAATCGCTTGTTTTCTCTAGTTGTAGATCCTTCACGTTATCGTCGGGGTTTCTGTCTATTAATTTATAAATAGGATCAATACCGGCTTTTAGTGGCTTTTGAGATACGTTGATCTTGAAGGTTTTTACTTGATCATCTATCAGGTGCTTCTTAAGGTAGAGCAACTTGTCCTCACCTTTTTCATCTTCTCCGTAGACCCCAATGTCAATGTAGTCTTTCATGGCAATCGCAGTTTCTGTTCCAAGACTGTCAGCTCGGTACTTGATAGCATCAACCTCAAGATTAATGGTGTAGGTGCTATCAGCATTTACTACATAAGAAGCATCAGTTGTCTTGTTTTCAAATAGTGTGATGTTTTCAAACATGTCGTCGATGACATACTGCAAGCTGTCTGGTGTAACTTCTCGGAAGTATCCAATGAGATCAGCTGATGTGGGATATCTCCCCTCAACAAATCCCCAATCTCTTCGGAAACGCTTCAGTGCCACATTCACGCTATCTTCTGTGATGTAGTCCTGCAGCGCATACATAACCAAAGAACCTTTTCTGTAGTGGATGTACCCCTGACCTTCTACTTGATCCAGCGTCATTTCTTTCTTTCGTTCAAAAGTCCGTCCGAACAAATAACTATTTAACTCATGCTTAAGGTACTTCTGTATAATCTCTTCGGGAGATTCTTGCTTCATGACCATTAGTGCCGAATACTGCGACATAGTTTCAGAGAGCATCGCGTTTCCTTTTACGCCAGCTTCTGTTACTTGATGGCCCCACCACTGGTGAGCAACTTCATGTGCTGTTACATAAAATGGAAGGTCCACATCGTCTTCCTCAATTTTCTGGACAAAGCCGATGGCTTCTGAGAAAGGCACTGTGTTAGCAAATGACTGTGCAAAGGAGGAATACCTAGGGAACTCCATGATCCGCATTTGCCTAAATTGATAAGGGGAGAAATTCGCAGTGTAATAATCATGCGATTTTTTTAGTCCGCGCATCATTCGATCCAAATTGTACTCGTGCCCTTTGTGATAATAAATCTCCAAACTAACATCATCTAAGGTGTCAGAAGGTGCTTTCCAGACATCACGTTCTACCTCGTAATCAGCAGATACGATGGAATAGAAACTCACCATAGGTACATCCATCTTGTAGTGATAGAACACTCGATCTCCTTCAAACCATTTTTTCTGAAGATACCCAGGAGCAAGTGCGATTTGAGTAGAGTCGGTGCTAACAACAATCTCGAATTTGATTTTATCTGCATCATCTCCAAACAGACTTTGACTCAAGCCACGTGGATCGTCACGTTCCATCATACGCTCTTTTTCTTCCAAGCCATTGTCTTTTCTGTCATCATCGTCTCCCAATTCAAAACCAGCATTGTATCCAATGGAAGGAAAGTAACTGTTGTCGAAAAATGTTCCGTTGTAGACGACTCGCGTATTACTTCCGCTCTCTTTGAAACCTTGCGTAACAAAATCTACTTTGAAATTCATTTTAACCTCAGCGCCAGAGTCCAACGGGTTCTTCAATGTGAAGATGGTGTAGCCATAATTATCCAGACGCTCTTTCACCGCAGCTACTTCGCCGAAGTCTAGCGTGGTTTTAAAATCACTGTTGCCTCCGTCCTGAATATGAATCTCAGTGATTGGCGAAGCTTTCTTGTTCTTCAAGGTATAATACCCCGATGCGGTAAAGTTTCTATCCTTTGGAAAGATGTCAACTTCAACGTTGGTCTCTGTGATTTTTGGCTGGTTTATAAATTCATATTGTTTCAGTTCTTTCTCATAATTAGCCTGTATCACATTCTGATCTTCCGAATTTCTGTACTGGTTCTTAACATTAGTATTGTAGTAAATGTATGCGCCAGAGAAAAGGAATAGCGTGATTGATCCGAAAAGAAGAATCAGTAAACTTCTTCCCATTCTCAACTTGCCTACTTTCAATCTACTTTTAAGAATAGCATCCGTACCTCGCACAGAGAACATGATGGAAACTGCAAAGAAGAACATAGAAAGGCCGATCCAATAGATGTTGAACCACGAAAATGGAGTCACATAATGACCAAATGAATTCATTTCTGAATATTGACCAAGATTGGCTCTGGCGAAGTAGAACATGTTGTGCTCCACACCTAACTCATCTAGTATGATGAAGGAAATGTAGAAAAGGATCATAAGTGCAAATCCCAGAAACTTCTGATTGACTACTACCTGGATGAAAAATCCTAAGAAAGTATATAATGCCATTAACAGCAGCGTATCTGTAAACAGCTTTTTGAAGTATAGGCCAAGTTCGATAGCTGGATATCCTTGAATTATCTGGATTATAACCCCACACAGGATTAGCACTGCAAGAATCGTCATGTGAACCATCACAAAACCAAAGTATTTTCCTGTAAGCCCAACTACGTCTTTGTAGGGTAATGCGTCATAAATCA
>JBDWQX010000070.1:0-3387 GCA_039986395.1 Cyclobacteriaceae bacterium | reverse complement strand
ACGGGATTCGAACCCGCGACCCCGACCTTGGCAAGGTCGTGCTCTAGCCAGCTGAGCTACTCTCGCTTATTTTCCTCATTTGGAAAAGGACTGCAAAGTTATCACTTGCGTACAAATTCACAATGTTTTCCCTTAGGTTTTATTTTTAAGTAATTCCTTCATCTCATTAAGCCGAAGCAATGCTTCAACGGGCGAAGTAGCATTGATGTCCACATTTCGTAGAATGTCTAGCACTTTTTCAAATCGCGGATCTGCTTCAAACAGGTTCATCTGAAACTGCTCGACGGGCATATCTTGAAGTTTGTCTCTATCAGAGTCCGCCAGCTTTTCTTTCTCTAAGTGTTTTAAGATATCATTTGCTCTAATCACAATCTCATTCGGCATGCCGGCCATCTGAGCAACATGAATACCAAAGCTGTGTTCGCTTCCGCCCTCCACAAGTTTTCGCATGAAGATCACTTTGTTTTCCAGCTCCTTTACCGACACGTTGAAATTCTTAACCCTCGGAAGATCTTTAGCCAGCTCATTCAATTCATGATAGTGGGTAGCAAACAGTGTCTTGGCTTTGAATTTCGGATGATTGTGCAAGTGCTCTACAATCGACCAGGCAATGGATATTCCATCGTACGTGCTGGTGCCACGTCCAATTTCATCCATTAGAACCAGCGAACGATCACTCAAATTGTTGAGGATGCTAGCTGTTTCCGTCATCTCCACCATAAAGGTCGATTCGCCTCGTGACAAATTATCAGACGCACCTACTCTTGTAAATACCTTGTCCACCAACCCGATCTTGGCATATCCTGCAGGCACAAAGCTTCCCATCTGCGCCATCAGCGTGATTAATGCCACCTGTCTCAGAAGAGCCGATTTACCTGCCATGTTAGGCCCAGTTATGATCATCACCTGCTGAGATTCATTGTCCAGAAAAATATCGTTTGGAATGTAATCTTCACCAGATGCGAGTGTTCCCTCAATTACCGGATGACGTCCTTCTTTTATGTCGAGCGTCTTATCCTCAGAAATCGACGGCTTGCAATAGTTGTGCTTAGTAGCCTGATGCGCAAAACATGACAAACAATCGATCTGAGCAATGATCCTCGCATTTGACTGGATCCCATCGATGTAAGTTTTTGCAAAAGCCACGACTTCATTAAAGAGGTTTTGCTCAATTACTTGAATCTGCGACTCGGCGTTCAGAATCTTCTCTTCGTACGTTTTTAATTCTTCTGTGATATAACGCTCAGCGTTGACCAGCGTCTGCTTTCTAATCCACTCCTCCGGGACTTTGTCTTTGTGCGTATTCGATACTTCCAGGTAATAACCAAAGACTTTATTATATGCGATTTTCAGTGAGGAAATACCAGTCCGCTCTATTTCACGATTCCGAATATCCTCCAGGTACCCTTTTCCTGAAGAAGATATTTTCCTCAGCTCGTCCAACGATTCATCTACACCATCGGCAACCACATTTCCAAGATGAAGCAGCAACGGAGCATCGTCGCTAATTTCTTTCTCTAGTCGATCAATTAATTCGGTGCATGGATACAGGGCACCATGAAATCTTTTGAACGGTTTCACTTTTTTGATCGCTTCACTAATAGGCTGAATGTTGCTGAGGCTCTTTTTCAGTTGTAGAAGTTCTCTTGGGTTGATTCTGCTTGTCGCAACTTTTCCAGCTAAACGTTCCAGATCTCCAATCTGCTCCAGATGATCCTGCGTCAGGTCGCTCAGCTCCTCATTCTCGATCAGAGTATCGACAATGTTTAGCCGCTCATCAATTTCCGATTTGCTTTTCAGCGGGAGCACCATCCACTTTCTCAACATCCGTCCACCCATCGGAGTAAGTGTGGCATTTAAGGTATCAAGCAGTGAAACTCCGTCAGGTTGAGTGGAGAGTACCAACTCCAGATTCCGGACAGTAAAGCGGTCGAGCCACACATATTTGTTTTCATCAATCCGTGAGATCGAACTAATATGATCGGTTTGACGGTGCTCTGTTTCGTCCAGATAAAAAAGAACCGCCCCCGCCGCTATGACTCCTGAACTTAGATCTTCAATTCCGTACCCTTTCAGGTTTTTTACTTTGAACTGATTTGTCAGTTTTTCATAGCCATAGTCCTGGCTGAAAATCCAGTCTTCCAGGGCATACGATGAGTAGCTATCGCTGTACTGCTCTTGAAACCAATCTCTTGAATTTTTGGAATAGACAATCTCGGAAGGTTGAAAACCTTGAATCAGTTTGTCTACGTACTCATCTGAACCAGACGAAACCATGAACTCACCAGTGGAAAGATCAAGAAACGCAATTCCGCATGTTTCCTTTGTCTTGTATAGGGAGGCCAGGTAATTGTTCTTTTTCTGTTCGAGCACATTGTCGTTGAGCGACAGTCCAGGAGTCACCAGCTCGGTTACGCCTCTTTTTACAATTCCTTTAACTCCTTTGGGATCTTCCAGCTGATCGCAAATAGCAACTCGATAACCAGCACGTACCAGCTTCGGAAGATACGTGTCCATCGAATGGTGTGGAAATCCGGCCAATTCCATTTCTGAGGCAGAGCCATTCGCACGCTTCGTCAGGACGATATCCAGGGTCTTGCTTGCCTTTACCGCATCTTCACCAAAGGTTTCGTAGAAATCTCCAACCCTAAAAAGTAGCAATGCACCAGGGTATTTACCCTTGATAGCATTGTACTGCTTCATTAGTGGAGTTTCGATGCCTTTTGTGCTGGTACCTGCCATGCAGTGGGTTGGAGTTAATTTTATGGCAATATTACCCGATTAAATTGGGAGATAATTATTGAAAAAAGAGTTTTTACCAACAAAGAATCAACAACTTCAAAGCATTAGAAAAATGCAAGAAATCAGAGTCAATGAGGAAAACGAAGAACGAAGAACTGAACCGGCTTACACCTGAAGAATTCAAACATTCTGAGAAACTCAATTGCGTACTTGTATTGGATGACGTTCGCAGTGCCATGAATGTTGGCTCAGCGTTTCGAACCAGCGATTCTTTTGGCGTTGAAAAGATTTACCTCTGCGGAATTACTGCCCAGCCTCCTCACCGCGAGATCAACAAGACAGCTCTTGGCGCACAAGACACGATGGATTGGGAACACATCGAAAAAATCGAATCGCTGCTTCTTGATCTAAAAAATAGTGGATTTGCGGTCTTAGCTGTCGAGCAGGCAGATGAAAGTGAATCCCTGTTGGATTTTAAGCCTGATCCCAGGAAGAAGTATGCCTTCGTCTTTGGGAACGAAGTATTTGGTGTGAAAGACACCGTCGTAGAGGGTGCTGACTTTGTTCTCGAAATTCCTCAATACGGAACCAAACATTCGCTCAATATTTCGGTGAGCATGGGTGTTGTTCTCTGGGATTTTCTAG
>JBDWQX010000069.1:0-12434 GCA_039986395.1 Cyclobacteriaceae bacterium | reverse complement strand
CTTCCCCTCTCTTTCAAGAGAGGGGTTAGGGAGAGTTAATTTGCAAAACGCCCCAACGTAAGGGGCAAGAGGAGAGTCCAGTAAAGAAAGAGTTTCATGGTGCAATTAGACAATCGAGTGAACTCACCCCAAATTCCCTTTTACAATTCGATAAACTCACCCCAAATTCTTGCCAGAATTCCTCCCCTCTCTTTCAAGAGAGGGGTTAGGGGAGAGTTAATTTGCAAAACGCCCCAACGTCAGGAGCAAGAGGAGAGTCCAGTAAAGAAAGATTTTCAATGGTGCAATTAGACAATCGAGTGAACTCACCCCAATTTCCCATTTACAATTCGATAAAACTCACCCCAAATTCTTGCCACAATTTCTTCCCCTCTCTTTCAAGAGAGGGGTTAGGGTAGAGTTAATTTGCAAAGCGCCGCAACGTGAGGAGCGAGAGGAGATTCCAGTAAAGAAAGACTTTCATGGTGCAATTAGACAATCGAGTGAACTCACCCCAATTTTCCCTTTTACAATTCGATAAACTCACCCCAAATTCTTGCCAGAATTCCTCCCCTCTCTTTCAAGAGAGGGGTAGGGGAGAGTTACTTCAGAATCAAGGGAAGAGTCAAAAAAAGGGCAACCATCCGATCGCCCTTCTCTACCAAAAAAGTATTGACTGTTATTCTTTATTAAAATTTGCATTGAAGATCGGCAACCATCGCAACCCTTTTGGGTTGTTCGGGTAGTGATTGAGTAGGCCAAGCTGGAATCCTTTTCCACCCTCAGCGATATTTAGCACACCGATCGAAAGCCCATTGTTTTCACCTCGTATCTGATTAAATGCTGAGATTGCCAAGCCTTTCAATTCTGTGCCGTCCTCTACGCCATCGCCCTTCTCTCCAACTTTTAACCATGCCGGTGCAATAGCTATTCCTACAACGCGATCGCCTCCTACAACACTTGCCAAGCTGATTCCTTTCACCTCGGGTGCTCCAACTCCGACTACAGCAACATTTACGCCCAGCACCTCATCTCCAGCTCCCACACCAACTCCTCCAATATTTATCCCTTTCAATTTCCCGCCAGCTCCCATTCCGACTCCTCCAAAGTTGATTCCAGTCATGTCGTCACCTGCCCCCATTCCAACCAAAGCTACATTAACACCTTTCACATCACCACCAGCCCCAGCTCCAATTCCTGCAAAGCTTACGCCCTTCAGGTCCCCACCAGCTCCAACACCAATTGCTGCAAAATTCAGCCCAGTCACATCATCACCTGAACCAACACCGATACCCGCCAGATTAATTCCATTCAAATTACCGCCACTGCCAACACCAATTCCCCCCACATTAATACCATTGGCATTGTTTCCCGCTCCAGCACCAAAACCGCCAACGTTAAGCCCATTCAAGTTTTGATTTGCACTGATTCCCGCCAAACCTAGGTTCAACCCGTTTCTTTCAGCTGTACCGCCAGCAAGGGGAAGTCCAAGACTTACACCGTTTACGGTTCCTTCACCACTGTCATCTTTTGGTTGCCACATGGTGAATGACATGCCGTTCACTTTTTCAACATCCCGATCTTTGAAGTTGAATCGAAGGCCTGTGAAAATTGGAGAGTTGCCGAATCCAACGAACCATTTCTTAGATGGAAACCCTGTTCCATCACCTTTTCCGCCTCCTGCAAACGAGCAGATCGGAATCACGAGTAGAAGTATTATTAGCTTTTTCATTTTGGTTTTGGTTTTTAATAGAGATGCCCGCAGATTGTCAAGGGTTGCATTCAGAGACATTTTTAGTGATTTGATTTGGGCACCAGACAGGCTTTCGGCTTTACTACCCCTTTTATCCATCACACATTCCAGCGGCAAAAAAGGCGCGGTATCGCCTCTATCCTTGGTGCGAGATTCTGCACAATTGATTAATTTGACTAAGAAGCCTGACCGGAGACTAAAGAGTAAATGATATGGAAAAATTTATTGAACGAATAAGAGAAGGCTTTGAAGCACAGTCCTTCATGCAGCACATTGGTGCAAAACTTACGGACATCAAAGAAGGGTATGTTCAGATAGAGGTTGAGTACAATGATCGATTGCTTCAGCAACACGGTTTCTATCATGGCGGTGTCGTAGCGACCTTGGCAGACAATGCTGGTGGATTTGCTGGAAATACGCTCATGTCAGAAAATGAGCAACCACTCAGTATTGAGTTCAAAATCAATCTTTTAAATCCCGCCAAAGGAGAAAAATTAGTAGCAAAAGCAAGAGTTCTTAAGAACGGTCGCAGAATCAAAGTTTGCGAAGTGAATGTCTACGGAGTACAAGATGGTGAAGAGAAGCACTGTGCTGTTGCAATAGTTTCAGTCATTGCAACGGAACAGAAGCTGTGATTCTGATTGACACGCAATTTGGTGTTGCATTGAATGCCACCTAAATTGGATATACATCATACCAACATTCATGAAATCAATTTTTGCAATTTTCATAGTACTTACTGGAGTAACAATCACCAGCAACGCCCAAACAAATACAGATCAAGAATCTTCGATTCCAGTGTGGACAGAGGAAGATCGAAAATATTTGTTAGATAACCTTGTGAAATCGAAGGAAGAGCTAATACAAGAAACCAAAAATCTAACTGAGAAACAGTGGAATTTTAAGGAGAGCCCTGACAGATGGAATATTAATCAAATAGTTGAACACTTAGCTATTTGGGAACTCATTGTGATGAATGAAATTTCAGTTGCATTACAAATAGGGGAATTTCCACAAATAAAAAAATATCCACCGGATAGCCTTTTCTTAGGCCTGGATCCTGAAAAGAATGAGACAACAAATTTCACAAAGCCATTTTCATATTCAGTTCCGCTCGGTAATAATACAGGAAGAAATAATTTGATTTGGTTGATTAGTATGAGAGATGAGTCAATTGAATTTGTAAAGGAAGAAACTCGGAATCTCAGAGTCTACTACATAAACTTCGGGCCTAATATTCACCACAAATGCATGCAAATTTTTGCGCATACCTATAGGCACCTACGACAAATCGAAAAAATCAAGGCTGATCCTAATTATCCGAAATAGCAACACATTTCAAGCGAATAAACGAATTCTTAAACCCGTCCAACGCTCATTTTTCCTCGACTTTAGGAAAGGAATTGTTTTCCGTGTTCACATCGGCGAGTTCCAAATTTGGATCGAGCATGACATTAACCACTTCCTTGTCTTTGAGAAAAGTCTTTTTCACTTCTGCTTCATTCAACCTCCAGATTTCCGCAGGAAGCCGCTCGATTTCTTTCGTTCCGTCGGCGTAGGTCCATTCGATAATCACAGGCATGACCAAACCACCTCTATTCTTTAGCGTGAGCTCATATAGGTTTTTACCAGCAAGACGTGCTTTTACCTCGTCTTCATCCACTCTACTGAGAAACTGACCATAAGCAGTATCGTCAGTCGGAAGCATATTGATTTCTTCCGGCCCTTCGCTGAAACCTTTGCCTTTGTCACCTTTTCCTGATCCGGAAATTCTTGAAGACTGACCCTTCTTGACCTGGTTCTCAATGGCTACCTCATCCTGCTTTACCTGAAACCATTTTACATCTGCCAGCTCAATATCTACATTGTCAGTAGTGAAAAACCATCCTTTCCAAAACCAATCCAGGTCGACTGCTGTCCCGTCTTCGAGTGTCCTAAAAAGATCTGATGGATTCGGATGTTTATACTTCCAGCGGTTTGCATATTCCTTGAATGCCTTGTCAAACAGTTCTTTCCCAATGATCGAATTCCGAAGCATCTGAAGTCCGACTGTCGGTTTTTGATAGTAGTTGTTTCCCATTTGAGACAGCAGATCATTGTCGGAATTTGTCATGATCGGGCGTAGAATGGTTTTGTCCCCCTGCATAAATGGCACGATGCTGCTTGGGGTAGTACTTGTCCACTGCGGGTATCTTTCTTCAAGTGTTCGCTGATGCAGGAAGGTATTCAACCCTTCATCCATCCACATCCATTTCCTTTCATCAGAGCTTACAATCATCGGAAACCAATTGTGACCAACTTCATGGATGATCGTACTTGTCATGCCTCTTCTGGCTTGCTCAGTTATCGTTCCATTGATTGGTCTTCCGCCATTAAAAGAGATCATAGGAAACTCCATTCCAATGTTTGAGGTGTTGACAGAAATTGCTACTGGATATGGATAGTCGAAGGTTGCTTCCGAGTAAACTTCCAGTGCATTTTTTACTCCATTCGTTGACTCTTCTGACCAAACAGGTAGACCTTCGTTGGGATAGAAAGACATAGCCATGACCGTGTTCGTTGGAAGTTTGACTGCCTGCGCATCCCAAATAAATTTCCTTGAACTTGCAAATGCTACATCCCGCACGTTTGTGGATTTGAAAACCCATGTTTTCTTTTTCTTTGATTTAGTCTGCTCATTTTTCTTCGCCTCTTCTGGAGTGATGATCATGAGCGGCTTATCGAAGGAATTTCTGGCTTGCGCCATTCGATCCTGCTGCGCCTTGCTCAAAACATCCTGGGCGTTTGCAAGATCACCTGTTCCTGCAACGATGTGATCTTCTGGAACGGTCAAGGATACTTCGTAATCCCCAAATTCAAGAGCGAACTCACCCAGTCGTTGAAACTGCTTGTTTTGCCATCCTTCTGTGTCGTTGTAAACGGCCATTCTTGGAAACCAATGTCCGAGGAGAAAGACCTTGTTGTCATCCTTTGGAAAATATTCATACCCTTCTCTAGAGAGTCGGAAATTGCCGCGATCTGTGATGTAATTTTTCCAGACTATTGAAAAAGTAAATTTCTGTCCTGACTTTAACCCTTGCGGAAGATCGATTCGCATTTGGGTATTATTCACGATAAATGGCAAGTCTTGACCACTTCCGTCTTTGACAGACTCAATGTCAGTCCCAGCGGGAAAATCAACGGGACGAACCAACCGCTGCATGGACAAAGAGTTCATATTGTCCTGTACTCCGCCCGCGGCATCACCAAAATCTTCGTTTCCTTTCCTATTCACATTTTGCTCCAATTGTACCCAAAGGAGTTTGAGCTCGTCGGGAGAATTGTTATAATAGACAATGGTCTCTGCGCCAGTAAGAATATTGTTTTCCTCATCAAGTTCTGCCTTTATCACATAATCCGCTCGTTGCTGCCAGTACGCTGCTCCGGGAGCACCAGACGCGGTTCGATAGGGACTTGGCGGCTCTAGCAGTCGATCGATTGCATTAAATTTTCCTGAATAGGGAGGAAGGTCCTGTGCCTGAGATTGAAAAATGATGGCCAACGTGAAAAGAGTAGTCAGAAATTTCATATGTCTATTGTTGAATGTGGGATTAAAGATAGGTCTACTGCCCATCTCGGTAATTGGATCACTTTACCAGTGGTAGAATTGACGGTTTCAGTGGATTCGTAAGGTGATCTCGTGCATGCTGTTACTTCGCAGGCACCAGTGTCGTTTTCTTGAAGGATGCTGATTCAATTTTCTCACGCGAGAAGTAAACTGGAAAATATTGATCCTTTGCCCATGACGCAAACAGGTTTTGATAGAATGGGCTTTCAGGGTTTCCAGATTGACCAGGACTGTTGGTTCCTATTGTAGCATCCCAATTTCCCGTGTTTACAATCATTCTAAAAGAGGCGCCACTGCTTTGTCTTTTGTTTCCACCAGAGGAGCCTGGTGTGTACGAATTCCCTCCACGTGGCAATGGACCCACATCTAGTTTTGATTTTGTTGCGCTATCGGTAGCATTGCTAAGTGCATGAGCGATGTAGGAATGTTTGAATTTTTCCTGACCATACTGCCAGTTATCCATGCTTTCTCCCAACGTTTCCTGAAGTTCTGCAACGCCTCCATTGAACGCCTGCACGATGAACTGATTTCTGGCATCCGCCGAGCCAAACATTTCATTGGGATCAATGATCCAGTCGACCACTTTTTTCATTTGGATACTGGCGATGAGCCCCTTGGCAGCTGCCGGGATGAATCGCTCAGCAGCAAGCGTTCGCAGTTGGTTTTCCCAGGCTACGTATATGGCTGCTTCAATCGAATTCGGGTTCAGGACAAAGTCCCATCCATTTAGTTTATCTCTAGCTTCATTTGATTTCCCTTCCATCTCTAGCTCTTGAATGAGTGGTACAAGGATTCTTGCAGGAATGGAGAGGTAATCTACTTGCAACTTTTTCATGTCCTCCATTGTCAATTTTTCGCCTGATGCCAAGACTTCTTCAACACGATCTCCTCTGTAAGGATCGGACCATGAGAATCCAACAGCGTCCCATTTGTCATACGAGTCCGGAGTCACATTTTGATTAGCAGAAGCCCAATATCCTTCTTCAGGATTGTATGCACTGGGCTTCTGAACGATCGGGAGGTATCCATCCCACTCATATCGTCCATCACCGGGAACAGGAACAAGACCACTGAAATTTCTCCTTACTGGTGCAATCCCAACTGCTTGCCACCCGATGTTTCCTTCCTTGTCTGCCCAGATCATATTCTCCCCTGGAATGTGACTGTAATTGCAAGCCTCGCGAAATTCTTCCCAACTCTTCGCTTGATCCATCCGCAAGGACGCCAGGTAAGGTGAACCACCCACTTCTAACCATGCGCAACGAACAGCATATGCTTTGTTGTTTTCACTGTCCGTGTAAGGAACAGGTCCATGTCTCGTGTATTTCAAATCCACCGTCACATCTTCCATTCCCTTGACTTTGATTGTTTCTGAGATCACGGTCATGTCTTCCCATTTTCCCTCATACATGTATTGATTGGGATTGTCTGGATTTGTGTCGTAGACATAAAGATCCTCACCATCGGTCCGGAAAACGGTTAAGCCCCAAGCTCCGTATTCATTGTGCCCAATCGATATTCCAGGAATCTCAGGTTCACCGCCACCGATCACGTTCCATCCTGGTGCTACCAGATGTGCCATGTATCTGAGTGAGGGGACAGCTATTGTACGGTGAGGATCGTTGGCCATGTAGGTGTTTCCATCTTCCATCAACTCACCTCTAACTACCCAATTGTTACTCCCAATTGAAAATGGATCATCGTTGTCTGTCTTGTCAGCGAGGAATACATCTGTATTCAATCCAGCTTGATCTTCTGACAGGATATCACTTTTTTGGAAACGGACAGGTCTGCGATAGGCATTGTACACTTCCAAAATGTCATCGCTCAGTAGATCTTTGTCAATTGCTGGATCTAAATCGATGTCCGGTTCCTTTGGATGGAACCAGCTTAAATCTTTTACTTTTTCGGCTCCAATTGCAGCCACGGCCCTGCCAATTTGTAGTTCTTGACCGATGTTCCCCAAAAGACCTTGATGTCTGGAAATCACTACATCTGGAGTCCAAAGCTCTGGCTGGATGTTCAGAAGTTGAAATTCGACAGGGAGGTTTTCTGGCGATTGTAGTATTTCTTTGATGTACGCATTGACTCCAGCAGTATATGCTGTGATTATTTCCACTCCATCCTCATGGTAGTACTTCATTTCTTCTGTCATATCACCTCGGAATTTGAAGAGCCTTGTTCCAATGTCACGCTTCAACTCACGTTCTCCAAGGATTTCCGCGACTGTGCCAGTGGCTTGTCTCCGCCAGATTTCAAATTGAAATAGCCGATCTTTTGCTGCCGCATAGCCTTGTGCAAAAAAGAGATCACGTTGATTATTAGCATAAATGTGGTTGATGCCCCATTCGTCTCGAATGATTTCCACGGGTTCTTTCAGACCAGCAATTGTGAGTTGAGTTGATGATTCAGAAGCGCAGGCGAAGAGCAATACACATATCAGTAGGGAATAGAGATATCTCATATCTAGTTGGTTAGGTTGATGAAGTTGAGGTCAATTAAAGTTCATCAAACAATATGAGAGCGCAAAACGTGAGCGTGTATTGATAACTAGGAGCTGCTATTTCTTACGAGGCTGTGGTTTAAGTGACATCACATATTCGTACCCCTCATTCAACACAGAGGATAAATACTCAACGTCTTCGTACAGTTTCTCTGGAATCAAGACGTAGCCTCGCATGATCGCTCCATACGACTTGTACAAAGTAGTGTCGTGTTCTGCCATAAATTTCTCTCCAGATTCTTTTGAGAGCCGAATTCCAAGTTCACCAGCTTTGTTTAGTAGTGAAAACATGTGGGTGTTTGCTGCGGTGTAGGGCATCGTTTTACCTAGCCGTTCGAAGTTCGGATTAAGGGCGACCAATTGGTCATAAAATGCTAGTGCTTCATCGTACGTCATATTTCGTTTCCTTTACGCTCCACAAGTTCTTTAAAATTCATCATCCACTTCTCCGCTGGTTTTCGATACATACCTGGGAAAAGGATAGCCATTAATTTTGGCATCACCCAATTGATCCGTGTGTACTCTACCTCCGACTCATATCTCGTCGTGAAATCATCCAATGCCGTAAATCTACAATGCAGTGTGTTGTCCATATGCTTATGCTGATAGATGGCCTCAAATGAATGGGGGAGTTTATTGGCAGTAATCGTCTCCTTCAATTCCATTTTATGCTTCCCATTCTGGTAATACATCATTGATACAGCGCCGTCCTCTCCGCTGACACCTGAAATCAATTCTTTCTTGACAAATCCTTCTTGATATTCTTTTAGATTTTCGGGGTCTGCGAAAATAGCTGATACTTTCTCGATTGGTTGGTTAATGTCTATCGAACCTTTGAATTTCATTTTCTATTCACTTAGTGTTAAACAAATTTCGGTAAGGATAATAGTATGCAATTGAAGGGAGGTTACGCAATCATTTTGTAACCTAAAGATCTTTAAAAATTGGCAGTTTCTTTTGATTGTCCCCGCTTCAACTGTTGAAAGTAGACGGAAGGAGATTTGCCTGTCTGCTTTTTGAAGGTGCGATAGAAACTGACCTTGTTATTAAAACCTGACTGAAGTCCTATGCTGATCAGTTGTGCGTTTGTGTTCAGCTCTCTTTTCATTAGTTGCTTGGCTTCTTCAACTCTATATTGATTAAGTACTTCTTTGAATGAATTCCCGAAGCGTTGGTTGATGAGGTCAGAGACATATTTTTTCGAAAAATCGAGTGAACGAGCTAACTGCTCAAGATTGAGCGTATCATCCAGGTAGATCTTGTCTATTTCCAACTTGTTCCGGATGGTCTTTTCATCTCTAATGATTTGTTCAACATTGTTAATGGTTGGAGATCGATGGTGAAATATGTTGGACTTAGCAAGAAAACTGTAAGCGATAGACTGTACCAAAAATGTCATGATCAACATGCTGATCACGTTGAATAACGGTATTTCAACTAAACCAGATGGACGGATCAAGAAGTATACAAAGCCGATCAGTAGGGAGATTCCGTATAGGTACAATACCCGCAAGTACCAATTCGAGAGCTTATTGTTTTTTATGTGCACATGGTATCCCATTAATGTCTTGACTGTCAGAAAAACGTAGATTCCGATGTACAGAAAAAATGAAAAGAACAGGTAGAAGTTGAAGTCCGTATAGGCAGGGGAGTAGTTCACAAATGCAGCAACAAATTCCACCTTGGATTCACCAGTCTGCAGGTAGAAGGGGATATTCAACAAAAGCATGAGGATGAACGGTGTGAAATGCAGACTATGTACTCTTCGAAGTTTGAACTTTTTATTGATGATAGCCAAACCCATCAAGAAGAGAATAGGTGGTTTGATGAAACTGATCGGATAGCTAATTCCAAGAATATGGGGAACACTCCCAATCAAGTTGCTTTCCACGAGGACTCTTTCGACTAACGTGAACCCTTCAATAAATAAAAAGAGTGCGAATAACTTCTTTGGAAGGTTGCTCTTCGATTGAGATATAAAAACGATAGATAGGAACAATGCCTGAAAGGCACCAAAAGCAATTAAAACATGGAAAATGGCCATGAAATAAAGATATCAAATTATCAATAAGGGATATTAAACTGTCGTGAAGGTACTTACCTTCTCGTTCGCTATTTTTATCAGGTGTTTACTCAGAAAAGGAAATTTTCTCAAAGAAGGGCGTTTGCATTTCTACTCCTCATAGGACTTTTGGTGTGGGCTTTCAAATTATTCCAGACCTACCTGATCTTCAAGGGATATAAGGACCCACCACCGCTGGTTCCCTATCCTTCGCTATTTGAATATTCAGCTTTCTCCATCGTTGCTTTTCTATTCCCGTATAGTTGGAATCTCTTTCAGACCAGAACGAAACGAGCAATTGCAGTAGGACTTTCAGCGGTTCTTTTTGCCGTCGTTTACATTTTTATTCTCAATTTTCTGGAGTGGGCCTTTAGCTCTTCGTTCACGAGGATATGGAACGGATTTGCTTTCTCACTTAAGCATGCAAGTTTGATCGTACTCCTGAGCTACACGGTGATCAGTGTCCTTTTAATGTTCTTTGGTATTCACCAAGAAAGCTCCAATCAGGAAATTAGCTATCTGGATCGCTTGTCTTACAAGACGAAAGGCAAAACGTTTGTGATCGATGTTTCAGATATTCTGTTTTTCGAATCAAGTGACAACTATGTCTCGGTACATTTTGATGATGGCAGATATGAACTCATTCGCAAACCCTTGTCAGACCTGGAAAAACAGCTAGACCCCGCGCGCTTTCAGCGCGTTCATAGAAAATTCATTCTCAATCTTGATGCGATCTCTTCAGTGGAGGTCAATGAATCGGGAAGCACAGAGGTTGAGGTTTCCAGCGGAAAGAAACTGAAAGTGAGCAAAACGTATCGATCAAAGCTCAGGTCTGCGATTCGTTAACCACTGGAATCGGTTGGTTCACCACTTTTAATTGCATGAGTAGCATCACTCAAGCTACTTTGGCTAAAAAAGAAAATGGAGAAAACAATCGAACTACTCAGGACTAAACTGACAAAAATCCAACCCATACTACTTTGGCTGATGTGCGCTTTCTATGCCCAAAGTTTCATTCGCAATGGCATTCGAAAATTCGATGTTGATGGCTTCTGGAGCGGAGCATTCGAGCGTTGGGGCTACCCAACGTGGTTCATGATATTTATTGGCGTACTGGAAACCCTTGGAGGAATCGCGATTCTGGTTCCGAAGGTTCGTCACTACGGTGGCATCACTCTTGCGGTAGTGATGCTCGGTGCCCTAGTGACTCGACTAATTCATGGAACAGGTTGGTCCGATGCCTCATACATCGCTTTTTTCATGATTTCGATGCTGTATATATCGAGTCATTTAGAGAAGTAAGGGTGAAGGTGGAGTGATCCTGAATCATCTATTTATCTGATGATTGTCATTTGAATTGCTTTCAAAGATGAAGACCTTCTATTTGATAAAATGGTCTTATGAAAGCCTCAACCAAAAATAAGAATTCATTTAAGTGGAAGAAGCTAACTCCGCAACAGTACCAAGAGTTTATCGACATAAAGCGACACTGGAAAAAGTGGGAGGACAAACACCAAACACTCTACATGGCAATTGGTCTCTGCGTAAGCTTGCTATTTGTCAATGCAGCGTTTATGTGGAAGACCCAGGATACCCAAAGAATCTTGGAATTTTCCAGGGTAGATAGTGATTTGAATGAACTTATAGATATTCCGCTAAGTAAACAACCGCCTCCACCTCCTCCGAAAAAGACGGTGGACCTTTTTGTCATCAAAGAGGTGGAAGAAGAAGTTATCGAGGAAATTGAGGTTAATCTAGATGTGGAGATTAACGAGCAGACCACCATTGAGGACATTGTCTACGAGGCTCCGTCGCAGGAGGAGGATGCCGACGAACTGTTTACGGTTGTGGAAAAATTCCCAGCTCCAGCTGGTGGGATGAAGGCGTTTAATGAATATTTATCCAAGAACATCAAGTATCCTAAGTCAGCGATGCGCTTGGGTATCAGCGGACGTGTTTTCTTAAAATTTGTGGTAGAGAGAGACGGCAGCCTAACAGACATACGTGTGGTCAAAGGAGTTGGTGGTGGTTGTGATAAGGAAGCCATCCGCGTGCTATCAAGCGCGCCTGCATGGGAACCTGGCAAGCAACGAGGACGACCAGTGAGGGTCAGCATGATCCTCCCGATTACCTTCGTCATGAGGTAATTTCAGCTCCCTTCGCGCTTATTTTTCTATCTTTCGGTTGAATAAACAACCGAAACCATGCATTTTAAATTTTCCAAAGCTCCTGTCTTTCTGTTACTTCTATTTCTAGCTGCTTGCTCCATGCCATCAAAAAATGAGGAGATAGCGCAGGATCCAAATAAACTTGATTTTGAAGCACTCGCCGATTTGTTGATGCAGCGAATGAATTTGCAGGTAGGAGAGAAAGTTCTATTGGTTGGTGCTCCTGGACAATTTGATCCCCTTGTAGCAGCATTGAATGACCGAATCACTAACTCACCTGGAGAGTACCTTGGTGCGACGAGCATAGTGGAATCACAACCGGAAGAGTGGTTGACTCCCTTTATCGTTGAGATGGCGGATTT
>JBDWQX010000068.1:0-11325 GCA_039986395.1 Cyclobacteriaceae bacterium | reverse complement strand
CAATGAAAAGGAGTACATTGCCTATTTAGATGATACTAGTAACATTACAATTGAGGAACTAGGTTTGTTGAAGGAAAATCTCTCGGAAAATAGAATAGCTTCTCTTGACTTTTTTGGATATTACCTATTTGTGCTCAAGCTTTCTTATCATCTATGTAGGTTACCGGAGGAAACGGACAGATGACGTCAGCACAGGGAATTTTCGATCTTTAAGCCATTGTCAAGTTATAGCCTATCGATCTTCTAAGGAGGCTTTTAATTCCCCATCCTCAGCACCCAAATACTTATCTAACCATCCAATCCATCTCGTATACACATCCAGGGATCTTACTGGATCTCTCGGAAAATGACCTGGCCCTGGATATGCAATAAACTCTACTGGCACATCATTATCTCGCAGCGCACCATAGAGTTTATATGATCCTGTTATTGTAACTCGGTAATCACCAGTTTTTGACATGATCAGTGTTGGTGTCTTCAGTTTTGAAAAGTTGGAAATTGGAGAATTAGCATACGCCCATTTCAGATTATCATCCACATAGGGAGATTCTACGATGGCATGACGTCTCATTCTATTCAGATCATTTAGACTGTACATGTCCGTAAAGTCGACAGGGGCGGCACCAGCTACCGCAGCAGTCCACACATCTGGATACCTTCCAATTAGCCAGGAAGTCATCCAACCACCATAGGACCAGCCCGAAACTGCAATTTTGTTTTCGTCAACGTAGGGTTTTTCTTTTAGGACATTCACCCCGGTAATTACGTCGTGGCCAGGCCCTTCACTTGGGTCTTTTGAAATAGCCGACTGAAATTCATTTCCCATATTTGTACTGCCTCGGTAATTGGGTTGAAACACAATCCAACCTTTAGCAGCCATGGCTTGGGTAATCGGGCTAAAGCCGAGTAGCGAAGAGGCACTTGGTCCACCATGAATCTGCAGGACTAATGGATATTTTTTCTTAGGATCAAAGTCTGGTGGATACGTGATGATTCCATTTGGAGTCAATCCTTTGTTGCTTGCCCATTCCAAACCCTCTTGTTGACCCAAATTCAAATTTTTAACAAAGGAATTGAATTCCGTGAGCGGAATTGGATCGGCATTGAAGTCTGCCTTGTAGTATATTTCAACAGGGTAATCTTTTTTGACTGCTGTCAAGACCATCTTCCCATCTTTCGAAACACTAAAGCTCGAAACGGAGGCCAGATCACCGATATTGATTTTAGTGTTTTTGCCATCCTCCAACTTGTAGATCATGTTTCCCCATTTATCAATTGCGCGAACAAGTGTAGATCCATCCTTTAGCCACGTGATTCCTGAAGATGGCTTGTTTAGCGATTGAGAGATATTTTTGATATCACCTGTTTCGATACTGACCTGATGTAGGTCGCTCATATTTGAAGGGAATCCCTTCCTAGGATATCTATAAACCACAGATCTGCCATCGGCGTTAAAAACTGGCGAAGACTCTCTTTGTGTATTATTAGTCAGTTGTTTTAGCTCCTTGGAATCAAGATCATAAATGAAATTTCTGCCGAGATCAGAGTCTCCAGAGTTTGCAGATGGATACCTTGTAAATGCGATTTTCTTATTGTCAGGAGACCAGGAAATGGATGAGGTGGATAACCCAGTAGCAACGGTGAAGTCATCTGGAGTAATTTTCTTGGAGTTTTTGCCATCTCCGTCGACCAGCCACACTGAAGTTTTTGGGGTGGTGGCTGTAACAAGAAAATCATTACTACCAACTTCAAAGGAATCGTTGAATTTGTTTCCTCCTTCGTTTTCTTTTGATTCTTTCACAAAGTACGCAAGTTGTTTGCCATCAGGGCTCCAGGCATAGCGAACGATACTTGGTTGCTCATCAAGAATAATTTTTGATTCGCCTGACTTAACATTCCAGACATGAAGCTGTCTGCCTTTCTCGCCAGTAGCTAAAAATGAAATACCCTTCCCATCAGTGGTCCAAGTAGGAGAGCTCACTCCCTTTAGTTGATCACCCACTTTTGTTTGTTTCTTGGTTTGTATATCCATGAGCATAAGTGCGCGATCGAAACGGTTCGTCTCCATGTTGCGATTGGAGGTCATAAAAATCACCAAATCACCATCTAGCGATATCGAAAGAGACGAGAGGCTTGTCAGTCTATTTAAATCTTCAAGTTTAAAGGTGTTTGTCTGTGCATTAACCTGCAGACTCACGAGGATTGCCAACACGATAGGTAGATAGTTTCTTTTACTCTTCATGGTTATGGTTTGTTGTCTTACCTCAATGTAGCTATGAGATAAACCAATCCCTATCAGAAATTGATAAGTGGATGTTGTCAACGATAAATGTTCTTGAAGCACATTTAGGTGTGTTTTTAATGGATCCAAGGTTTGCTTTATTGGAATAACTAAGAATTTAGTTTATGAAATGTTTGTTTAGATCAACTAAAAGTTTAGTTTTGAAACTAAATAATTAGTTGATGAAGCAATTAACACAAGCAGAAGAAGAAATCATGCAGATCCTATGGCAGCTCAAGGAGGCATTTGTCAAGGAAATTGTCGAAAAGTTTGAAGAGCCAAAACCCGCGTACAATACGGTATCAACCTTGATAAGAATTTTAGAAAAGAAGGGATTTGTAGGATATCAGGCTTTCGGAAAATCTCACCGGTATTATCCGCTAATCAAAAAAGAGGAATACAGTAAAAAATACCTCAATCGCTTCGTTGATAATTATTTCAGTGGATCATATGAGCAGTTAGTTTCCTTTTTTACCAAGCAGGAAAAGATGGACATCAACGATTTGGAGAAACTTTTAAATGAACTAAAGAGCAAAAAATCATGATCGTATATTTAGTAGAATTTGCAATCCTACACATGCTTTTTCTCCTTGTTTACAAGATCTTGCTAGGCAGAGAGACGCAGCTACGATTCTTAAGATTCTTTCTGCTGTGCACGACAGTGCTGAGCCTCACCCTTCCATTAATTGAAATTCCTTCCTTTGCCCCTATACCAACAATTAATCTGGAGAGTGTAGCATTCACATTCGAAGAAACTCCTGTTGTAGTTACAGCTCCAACTTCGAACGTATCAATCTTTCAAATTCTATTTCTTGCCACAAGTGCTTTGTTTTTCCTGAGGCTGATCTACGGCTTGATACAGATTGCTAAATTTTACTTAAAAAGTGAGTCCGACATTTCTTTTCAGGTACCAATTCGGAGGATTGAGGGCTTAAGAAATAGCTTCACCTTTGGTAGGTGGATATTTATTGATCCAAACTATTTCGAAAACCCTGATGAGATAATAACTCATGAGTTTGGACATTCTAGTCAGCTGCACTCTATCGATATACTGATCTTCAATTTTCTTACGGTGCCATTTTGGTGTGTCCCTTCCGTTTGGATTGCAATACACGAACTCCGAAAGGTGCATGAGTTTGAAGCTGATCAATTTGCCCTGAGGTCTGCAGACCAACGGAATTACATAAAAAACCTGGTGCATAGCACCCTAAAGGCGCATGGATTGAACCTGGCCAGTTCTTTCGATGACGCCCCCACTGTTCAACGTTTAAAATTTATGAAAAAGATGAAAAAGAAAGTTAGTCCATGGAAAGTGGGCAGTATCATGGCCATTGTACTGATTTCAGGAGCCATGTTTGCCTGTGAAAAACAGATCAATGATGAAGTTCAGAAGATAGCAAGTGAAACCACTCAAAATTCCGCTTCAACTGTTGACCTTTCAGCACACCTCAACGAGCTACAGGAAAAGAATCCTGGTGAGGAGTTTGTAATAGTCGAATCTTCACGTCAGCATTGGAACAGATTATCGTCTCTAAAGGGCTACGACCCAAACCAAATTGCCAAGTTGGTTCAAGTGACCACGCAAGTAAACGACACAACTATCGTCGAGTCAATACATATGATCTTTAATGAAAGATCTCCCCTTTTGAAGCAAATCTTGGAACTTCAGGAATATGCGGATGATGTTTACAAAATTGTTGATACGCCCGCTTCGTACCCAGGCGGAATCCAGAAATGGAATGAATACCTACTTGATGAAATGCAGTATCCAAGGACGGCCAAAGAAGAGCAAATTGAAGGTAATATTTTTGTGCAAATCATTATCGAGCAAGATGGATCTTTGTCGGGTTTCCAAGTGCTTAAGGGCACTGATGACCGACTGAACGAGGAGGCAGTTCGAGTCATCAAGGCATCCAAAAACTGGATTCCTGGAAAGGTCAATAACAAACCAGTGCGAATGAAAATGGTAGTGCCTATCAAATTCAGGCTACAATAATCTACGTCCTCTGAATATCGAAGCCCTGCAATTTGCAGGGTTTTTTTATTCAAAATGATACAAGAAAATGATGATGGCTGTAAATGCGGGTTTTTTCTGGCCTTCGATTTCAAGAGTAGCCTCGAGCTCAGCCTTAGAAATTCCACGTAGATTAGCTAGTGTGCTAAGCTTGGCTCTGAGTCTTACTTTATCATTTACTCTTACTGCTTCACCAAATTTGAGTTTATCGACTCCATAGTTGACCTGCATCTTGATATTATTGAACTGCGCTATCTGACCCCAGAAATGTGGCAATAAAGAAAGTGTCAAATACCCATGGGCAATAGTACTGCCGAACGGACCACTTGCTGCACGTTCAGGGTCGGTGTGAATCCATTGGTGATCAAGGGTAGCTTCGGCAAAGGAGTTGATCTGTTCCTGGGTTACCTGTAAATATCCCGATACGCCAACTTCCTTTCCTATAAATTCTTCGAACTCAGCGTGACTGTTTATAACTAGTTTACTCATTGGATTAGGTTTATTTAGGATGAGCGAAATTAAATCACTCAGCTTAAATCACAGGAAAAATCTCTTTTCGGGCATTTAAATCAGACTTTTCCAGAACGTAAATTATCAAAATAGCCCCATTCGTTATTGAAATAGGAGGCTATTTCTTCGTTAGCTAAACAGCCAATACTTCCAATGTGAGAATGCTCCATGTTCCTGTTCGGCACGTAATTTCCGAGCTTAATGCTCTCTGCAACCTCCACATAAGCATCTCGAAACGGCACTCCTTTAAGCACTAGTTCATTCACCTCTTCCACGGTAAACAGTTGATCGTACTTACTGCTATCCGTGACACCATGGTTAACCTTCAGCCCTCCCGTCATTTCGATGACAACGTCTAGGCAATTCTTGAGCGTTTGGAAAGCAGGAAGGTAATGCTCTTTCAGAATTTGTAAGTCGCGATGATAACCAGAAGGCAGATTTGTTAAGATCAGATTTAGCTCGTATGGCAAGGCTTGAAGTTGATTGCATTTCGCACGGACCAACTCAAACCCATCTGGATTTTGCTTATGTGGCATGATACTCGATCCTGTGGTATAAGACGTCTGGACTTGTAGAAATTCATAATTCTGTCCTGCATACAAACAAACGTCCATTGCGAACTTTGCTAAAGTTGAAGCAACAGCACCCAGTGCGGCCGCAGTAGTTTTTTCTAGTTTACCTCTTGTCATCTGTGCATAAACGACGTTGTAGTTCAGTGTAGAAAAGTTCATCTCTTTTGCAGAGTATTCTCGATCTAGCGGAAAAGACGATCCATAGCCGGCTGCTGAACCCAAAGGGCTTTTGTCTGCAATTTTGTGCGCAGCTTTGAGTTGAATTAGATCGTCACACAGACTTTCTGCATATGCTCCAAACCAAAGACCAAAGGAAGACGGCATAGCTACTTGCATGTGCGTGTACCCAGGCATCAGTGCATCTTTGTGACCATCGCTCTTTTCCTGTAAAAGTTGAAAAAGGTCTTTTGTCTTTGCTGCAATTTTTTCCAGTTGAGCCTTTGTGAACAGCTTTAAGGCTGTAAGGACCTGGTCATTTCGAGATCTCCCACTGTGTACTTTCTTTCCGACATCACCAAGTTTTCGGGTCAATTCAAGCTCAATTTGAGAGTGGCAATCTTCTACACCCTCTTCAATTATAAACTTTCCATTGCTTGCCTGGACCTTCATGCCCTCGAGCTCGTCGATGAGCAGGTCGGCTTCCTCGGTTGTTAGCAGTTCTATCTTCTTCAACATTTTGACATGAGCAATTGACCCGATCAAATCGAAGTATGCCAATTCCAGGTCCAGTATTGGATCACTACCAATGGTAAACCGTTCGAACAGTTCATTCTTTAATTCTCCTTTTTCCCAAAGTTTCATATTCTTAATTTTTCCGTTTGCTCATCAATTCATTTAATAGTTCTACGTAGCCCTCAATTCCCTCTTCTATCTCTTTCAGGTAGATAAATTCGTTAGCTGTATGTGATCGTTGAGACTTACCTGGTCCCATCTTGGCAGATGGAATATCAAGGATCGCTTGATCCGAAGTTGTTGAGGAGCCAAATTGCTCAATGCCGAGGCTGTCAGCCGCCTGATAAAGGAGCATCTTCGATGGCAGCCCTGATGGCTTTAGCCTAGTTGATCGCGCCTGAACTTCACAATACACCTGCTGTTGAATTGTTTCCAACACCTCCTCATTGGTATAAGCATCTGTAGTGCGAACATCCACCACAAATTCACAGTGATCAGGTACTATATTATGCTGATAGCCTGACTTGATCATCGTAACGGACATCTTAATTGGGCCCAAAAGATTCGACTCTTTTTCAAATTGATACGTCCTGAACCATTCGATCGCCTGAAGAGCTTTGTAAATAGCATTGACCCCTTCCTCTCTCGCTGCGTGTCCCGATGTGCCGCGTACACTGCAGTCCAGTACCATCAACCCTTTTTCAGCGACTGCCATCTTCATTTCTGTTGGCTCTCCAACGATCGCAAATTCAATTGCTCCGAGCTCATTCATAATTGATTCCAGACCACCTTTACCTGAGATCTCTTCCTCAGCAGTTGCTGCCGTTATGAGGTTGAAAGGAAGATTTTCTTGTTCGTAGAAATGAGCAAAAGTTAACAGTAAAGAAACCAGACACCCCCCTGCGTCATTGCTACCTAACCCGTAGAGTTTCCCTTCTTCAACGAAAGCCTCAAACGGATTTCTGGAATACCCAGCATTTGGTTTGACTGTGTCATGATGAGAGTTAAGCAAGATGGTTCGCTTGCCTGAATCGAAGTGCTTGTTCTTTGCCCAAATGTTGTTTCCTTTTTTCTCAAAGGGAATTCCTCGATTATCGAAAAACCTTCCTAGGATAGCCGCGGTTTCTACTTCCTCGCGACTAAAGCTTGGTGTGCGAATCAAGCTAGAAAGTAGTTCAATAGCCTCTAATTGATACTTTTTAACGAATGATGGTGTACTCATCTTTTGTGGTATTTTGAAGATCGGAAATTGATTTATGACTCATGATTCTTACCGCTCGAACTCCGTTCGAGATCGCATCGAATGCATTCTCGACTTTCGGAATCATTCCAGCGGTAATCACCCCTTCTTTTCGCAGCAATTCATACTTCTCAGGAGTCAATTCCAGAATCAACGATGAAGGATCATTTACTTTCTGAAGCACTCCATTTAGTTCGAAACAGTAATTGAGTTCAACTTCGAAATGACCACTTAGTGCTACTGCTACCATACGTGCTATTGTGTCAGCGTTTGTATTCAACATATGGCCTGCTCCATCGTGAGTAAGCGGCGCAATGATTGGAATAATGCCATTGCCAATCAGAGATATGAGAAGTTTCTCATTTATCTGTGTGGGATCGCCGACCCAACCGTAGTTTATTGAATCAGTGATTGGCCGTTTATCCGCCAAAATGAAATTCCCATCAGCACCAGTTAGTCCCAAGGCATTTGCACCAAGGCTTTGCAATTCACACACGATCTTTTTGTTGACAAGCCCACCAAAGGTCATCGTTGCCACGTCAATCATCTCGTCAGTGGTAATTCTTCTTCCATTTACCATTTCCGTCTTGATATTCATGGAATTAGCCATGCGAGTCACTATTTTTCCACCACCGTGCACCAGTATTTTTTGCCCTTTTAGGAAACTGAATTGTTCTAAAAAACTGCTTAAGAGCTTTCGATTGTCAACAACATTCCCTCCAATTTTTACAATGTTCAGAATATCCATTTTACAAGCCCTTAAGAATTTCAGTTAGTACCACCTGAGCTGCCCACAGTCGGTTAGCTGCCAGTTCCTGAATGACTGATTGATCGCTATCCATCGCATCGTCAGCTATTACCACATTTCTACGAACAGGAAGGCAGTGCATTAGTTTTGCATTATTAGTTAGATCTAATTTGGTGTTCGTCATCATCCAATTCGGAGCCTTGTGTATTTTACCATAATCAGTATAGGAAGACCAACTTTTCACGTACACAAAATCTGCATTTTGCAACGCCTTCTCCTGATTTGTTTCTATCAAAGCACCATCAGAAAACTGAGGAGCTAATTCCATTCCCTCTGGCTGAGTAATGGTCAGGTTCACATCAGAAGCAATCATCCATTGCGCGAAGGAATTGGCAACAGACTGTGGAAGCGGCTTGATGTGCGGCGCCCAAGTTAGAACCACTTTTGACTTTTCGTTTGACTGGTGCTCACGAATGGTAAGTAGGTCCGCCAATGATTGCAATGGATGCAAGGTTGCTGATTCGAGATTTACAATCGGACAACTTGCTAATTGCACAAACGAATTGATTAGCTTCTCTTTGTAATCTTCCTCTCGATCCACCAGAGTGGGAAAAGAACGTACAGCTAATACATCGCAATAGGATGCCATAACTGGGATAGCGTCTCTGACATGTTCTGCGTTTCCCTGATCCATAACTGTTCCATCTTCCATTTCGAGTTGCCACAAGTCCGCGGATACATTTAGAGTCATTACCTTCATACCCAGATTGTATGCAGCTCGTGTGGTGCTCATCCGTGTTCGCAAGCTCGAATTGAAGAAGATCATTCCCAGCACTTTGTTGCATCCAAGCTTCCTATTTGCATGTGGATTCTTCTTAATCTCAGCCGCATGCAATGCCAACTGATTCGGATCTCCTGTATCGTTTGCAGAGATGAAATTCTTCATGTTTTTGTGATTTTTTTTAATGCCATGATTAATTGATCCAATTCTTTTGTACAAACACATAGGGGAGGTAAAATCCGCAGCGTGTTGAGGTTGTTGGCAGATCCCGTAAAAATGTTGTAGTCAAAAAGTAACTTGGCTCTAACCTCCTTTGCGGGATACTCCAGCTCCACTCCAATCATCAACCCTTTACCCCGGACCTCGACAACTCCCGGGACTCCATTCAAAGCAGAAACTAGATATTCTCCCATTTCTTTAGCATTCAAAATCAGGTTCTCTTTTTCAATAATCTCAAGCGTTGCCAAACCCGCGGCGCATGCTAGATGGTTTCCCCCAAATGTTGTTCCCAACATTCCATGCCATGCTTCAATTTTAGGAGAGATCAGAACACCGGCCATGGGAAAACCGTTTGCCATCCCCTTTCCAGTGGTGATAATGTCTGGCTTAACACGATGATATTGATGGGCAAAAAACTTCCCAGACCTTCCATACCCTGATTGCACTTCGTCGAGAATAAGGAGTGAGCGATGGTCTTTGCTCAGTTTCTGTAGTCCCTGTAAGAAGTCCGTTGTTGGCTCGAAAATTCCAGCGATTCCCTGGATGCCTTCAACAATGATTCCCGCGATCGAATGGTCCATCGCAGCTGCGACAGCAGACAGATCGTTGAGTGGCAGTCTTATCAGATTTCCGCTCTCATTTACAGGAGCAAGTTGTTTTCGATTATCTGTTGCTTCCATCGCAAGGGAAGTCCGCCCATGAAAGGCTTTTTCAAAAGCAATAATCTTCTTTCTACCTGTGTGAAAAGAGGCCAGCTTCATGGCATTTTCCGTAGCCTCCGCTCCCGAGTTGCACAGAAATAGATCGTAATCCGGATAGCCAGACAGTTCCCCCAATTTCTTTGCAAGATCTCCTTGCGGGGAAATCTGTACGGAATTGGAATAGAAACCAAGCTTCGCAAGTTGCGACCCTACTTTGGAAATGTAGTGCGGATGCGAATGTCCAATTGAGATTACAGCGTGACCGCAATAGAGATCGAGATACTTCTTTCCGTTTTTGTCCCACAGAGAGCATCCCTGCCCTTTGACGGGCTCTATTTCGTGGCGAGGATAAACGTCAAAGAGATTCATTGTCGAGTTTTTTAGTGATTCTCTTCATAATCAAAATGTTGAGGTTTTTAAAATGAGACCTGCCTTTTCTTCCAAACCAAAGAGGAGGTTCATGTTCTGAGCAGCCTGACCTGAAGCTCCCTTCAGCAGGTTGTCTAGTACAGAGACTACCACTCCCTTGCCATCAATTACTTTAGGGTATACAATCGCCTTGTTGCTATTGACAACCATTTTTAAGTCTGGATTTTCCTCAGAAACGTGAGTGAAGGGTTGATCAGCATAAGCCTTCCGATATACTTCTTTTAGTTTCTCTTCACTGACATTGGTTGGAAAATAGGAGGTAGTGATAATTCCTCTGGTGAACGCACCTCGATATGGAATGAAATTTACTGCTCCTTCCCACAGGCTATTTTCCAGCGAAACAGTTGCTCCTATTTCTGCTAAATGCTGATGGAGCAGCGGTTTATAAACGCTCGCATTATTGCTTCGCCAGCTAAAGTGTGAAGTCTGGGAAAACGACTGCCCTGCACCCGTTGATCCTGTAATTCCTGAAATTTGAATATCTCCCTGCACCAGGTCATTTTGTAGAGCAGGGATAATTCCTAACTGAATGCACGTTGCAAAACACCCAGGATTTGCGACATGCATGGCTTTTCGGATCCTTAGATGATTGATCTCCGGTAGCCCATAGACAAAATCATGATCCCCTGCTAAGCGAAAATCCTGGCTTAAGTCGATAATTTTGGTCGTCAGCAATTGCGGAGAAGATTTGATAAGCGCTGAAGACTGGCCATGGCCCTTGCAAAGAAATACGACATCCACGTCGGAGCGCTGGATTTCCGATGAGAATAGCAGATCTATTTCACCGAGCAAATCAGAATGTACTTCGTCTATTCGCCGACCAGATTGGCTCTCACTCTGAAGGTTTACCAGCTCTGTCTTTGGGTGATTAATTAAAATTCGGATCAACTCCCCGGCAGTGTATCCTGCCGCTCCGATGATTTCTACTTTAATTTTTCCCATCATGAATTGAATTGAAGATTTTTGTTTGGGTCGAAAATACTTTGGCAAAACCTCGAGCCTCCTGACCAGTCCAGGCCAGATTCGCCTCGCCGTATTGTCCGTAGGAAGATTTCATCAAGTCATTGGGGGAAGTGATGCCGATTACATAGAATCGGTAGGGGGCAAGTTGGAGTTCAACTGTTCCAGAAACCATTTCCTGGGAGGAGGTTAAGAAAG
>JBDWQX010000067.1:0-3339 GCA_039986395.1 Cyclobacteriaceae bacterium | reverse complement strand
ATATATGGACTGATGCAGCAAAACTTAGACGAAGGCATTAGTCGCACAATTCATTTTCATTGGGCGGGAGCCTACAGCGCAAATGGCGATCCGTTAGAGGAAATTACTCCTGAAATTGGCAAATTCTATCAACAAGTGCTTTTGGAAACAGACTACGGAAAATTGGCCAAAGATCAGAAACGATTTGAGGACGCTATGAGGGATCAAACAATCACGGTGACAACACCCGCAGGTACAGATATTTCGTTTAGCATTGGTGACCGCCCAGTGACCAAGCAAAGCGGTGATGCATCTGCTGCAACAGCAGAGTCGGCTCGCAATCTGATCGACCGTGAGATGGAATTGCCCTCCGGAGCAATTCGAGTAGCACCAATCGAGACTTCGGTAAATGGGACGATTGCCTTTCCAGATGCCCTGTGGTCAGATACGTTAGTCACTGATTTGGTTCTCACTTTCGAGCAAGGCACGGTGGTAGACATGACAGCCACTCAGGGTATTGAAACAGTGCAAAACATTATGGCTGAAGCAGGCGATGTTGCCAAATCTTTTCGGGAATTTGCCTTGGGTATGAACCCTCGACTTGCAATCCCAGAGACTGATCCCTGGATTCCATACTACGGCTATGGCTCAGGAGTGGTTAGACTCTCACTTGGCGATAATACCGAGCTCGGTGGAAACGTCACAGGCGGATTTGTCCGCTGGAACTTTTTCACTGACGCCACAGTGACTGTAGGAGAAGATGTTTGGGTGGAGAATGGGAAATTGTTGAGGTAGATAGGTGCAGAAAAGGCAGGTGAGTTAGTATCTGACCCACCTTAATACCAGTACGTTGATATCTGGAGACTTTCCGAGTAGGTTCTAAGATGCACTGTTGATACTAAAAGCAAAACCCGTGACTCAAAAAGCTGCAATTGAGTCTCTTTTTTGTGCAACGAAGCATCTGCTGAGACCCCTTGAATTCCCGCGACGCGCTCCTTTGATACTTTTTGAGACTCCGTTGAATGATTTTCGTGGTCATTTGCGATTTTTTGCTTCAATACCGAGTCTTTCTGTCTCAGCCTTGCGTCTTTTCTTCTCAACGCTCCGTCTTTTCGTCTCAAGCTCTCATCTTTCTGTCTCAAGCTTTCATCTTTTTGTCTCAAGCTCGCATCTTTTTTGAAATCCATTGAGACTTAATCATGCTCCCTTGAAGCTTGCTTCTTGTAGCTTGATCCTTTTAAGTACCCCTCCCCACTTCCGAAGTACCCACCCCCACCTCGGAGGTACCCCTCCCCACATCAAAGTACCTCGCTTGATGGTTTGAAGTGGGTTGCGCTAATGTCTTTCCGGCCTTGATCGGAGTCTTCAGTGAAGAATACCGGACTTATTTCTACATCTAGTTGGATCTTTCTGAAATATTTCTCCTATCGTCGAAAAGACATAGTGGCTAAAATGTAAGAAGAACATCCATTTTTTTGTCTACGTCCTGTCATTTCGATACGCAGTGAGAAATCCTCTACGTAAAGGGTGATTTTACCAACGTTTTCAATATGTTTTCCCCCTTTGCTTGGAGCGTGGATTGAACTTCTTAACCTTAATATAAAAGCGTGTAGCTAGAGCCTACATCACTTGGGAACTAGGTGGAGAATCAAACGTACTGTCATTCCGGTCTTGTGCCGGAATCTTCAGTGAGGAATATCTAGTTGGAAATTGGGATACAGGGCTGTAGTTAGAATCTACATCTAGTTGGATTTTTGTGAGATATTTCTCCTATCGTCGAAAAGACATGATGGCTAAAATGTAAGAAGAACATCCATTTTTTTCTCCGTCCCTGTCATTTCGAAACGCAGTGAGAAATCCTCTACGTAAAGGGTGATTTTATCAATGTTTCCTTACTCCTTCAATGCTTTCAACTCTTTTTTCATCTCTTGCATTTCCTCCATGAGTTCAATCTGATGCAACGTCAACTCTTCAATCTTCTTAAGCAATCGCATGTTCATGTCGCCAAGATCAATTCCATTTTCTTCGATTTCAGCGGCAGATGGAATTTCAGGAAGGTGTTTATTCTCAGCAATGTATGCTTTAGTCTCTTCGAGGGTTCGTAGATCATAATTAGGTTCAAACACATAATCTGGCACCGTAATGTCTGCCAGCACTTTCACCTCCGTTGCCCGAATGTGACCATTGACGGAGAGTTTGGAGAGTGGATCTTTTGTTCCAATGCCAACATTTCCGTTCGGAACAATCGCAAATCTTACTCCGCTAGTTCCAGAAACACCGGTATGATTTTCATATATGAAAAAAGTTCTTCCATCCACATTATTAGTAGTTTCATAAACCCCCAGACTCCAACGATCAGTTTGGTTTACTCCAAGAGTCAAATACGGTTGACTTGATAGGTTGGAAAATATCTTCAATCCCGCTTCTGGCTTATTAATTTCCATTGATGCGGTGGGACTGTCTGTGCCAATACCAATGTTACCATCAAGCATTATTACATCCCCGCCAATTTCATTGCGGAGGTATAAGTTGTTGTTTCCAGAGGAGCCAAAGCCAACATAGCCCATCCTGGAATTTACATCATTGAATTCTAGCCAACCATATGCATCTGTTCCATCAGCTGAGTTTCTCAAACTTATTACTGGTACTGCATCGTAGATTTCTAATTTCCTATCTGGTGAGGTTGTTCCAATCCCAATATTTCCCATTGTCGTAAACTGGCCATCATCCATATCAATTGTTAGACGTTCAACGCTGTTGCCAATAAACTTGAATTGATTGGGATCACCGTCCCAAACGAAACCCCAGTCGGTCGCGGGGAATTGATCACTAATACCCCATATTGAAATATATCCAGGACCAGATTCATCGCCAGTTGTGCGTCCTTTCAAGCCGTCAACAGCTAGTATTTGGGCAGTGACTTGTTGATAAAGTAAACTAAAAAGGAGGAATAGGGTTAAGTTCTTGTTCATAAGTGTCGAGATTGCTAGTATTAATGAAACTATTTTATACTAAGCTAACAAAGCCCCCTCTCAACCACAACAGTATATGTAAACTACACTTCTACAGAAGATCAACAAGAAGTGCCATACTGCCTAACCCGAACCTACCACCCAATCCCATAGTCCTCCCCGAAGTTGCTGCTGCCACCCCAGAAGCTGTTATTCTCCCAATCAAAGAAGATCGCGTTGATCGGGCCAGAAGTACGTTCACGGATTTGAAGCGTGTATCCCATATTTCGAAGCTTCTTGCGTACGTAGTCTGGCGTGTCTTCCCGAATCATCAGTTTCCCAGGTTCGATCACATGCTGGTCAAAAGAACCACGCATTTGGTAACTGTTGATGTTTGCTGCTTCTGCTG